>DATHGW010000029.1:0-19599 GCA_035317445.1 Puia sp. | reverse complement strand
AATATACAAACGGTATTTAATGACTAAAGTATAAAACTTCAAATTCCTTATTTAATTGGGACAGCAAAGATAAGCCATGTCAGCGGACTGTCGGCGGTTTAGCTTTGGAGGCGGAAGGAATTCGCTGGATCAGAATTTGTCGTCATTCACTTCGATCCAATAGCCGTCCGGGTCCTGGAGGTATATCTGGTTGATCTTGTCGGGCCGCACCTGGATCTGTTTGGGATCGCCGGCCCAGTTGCCGTATTTGACATTCAGGCCATCGAGCCGTTTCATGAAGGCGGGCAGGTCGGGGACGGTAAACGCAAGATGGATATTGACGTCGTGGGCCGACATTTCTTTTGCGCCGCTGACCACATGCAGTTCACCATGGTCGATGATCCTGAACCATACGTGTTTGTTGTCATGAAAAGGTTCCGGAATTCTGTCCAGCTGCAACACCTGCTCATAAAATGCGGCGCTTTTATTCAGGTCGGTGACATATACGGTGAGGTGGTTAAAATGCGGTTTTTGCTGGGCGAGGGTTGGCATGGCGGCCGCGAAGATCAGGACAGCAGCGATCAGAAGAGACCATTTTTTCATTTCCGTCTATTTTATGTTTGGAAGGTAAGAATAATCAGGAATATTGAACTTGTTATTACACATAAGGGCCAAATCCGTTATTTTTGCGGTCTTGTTTTGGAGCGGGCGCTCTAAAGCCATCGGTCCCGTAGTTCAACGGATAGAATAGAAGTTTCCTAAACTTTAGATCCCAGTTCGATTCTGGGCGGGACTACAAGAGATTCCAGAAGATGCCAATAAAATCGGCATCTTTCTTTATTTGAGCTTACACAGATATTATTGAAGCAAAGGATAATCTTACACTCATCTTTCACAAATTTAATATACGGAGGAGACAAAAACTCAGCATAATCGTACACTGAGTGTATTGGAAACGAACATCTTAGTCTACCGAATAGAAATTCATATCTGACACTCAATTGATTAAATTCAGGCATTCTTTTCAATATTTATTTGTGATTGAATAAATCCAGAGATAGTTATGTTTAAAAATTATTTCAAAATTGCTATACGCAACCTGACAAAGCAGAAAAAACTTGCGTTCATTAATATATTTGGATTGTCGGTTGGTATTGCCTGTTTCAGCTTATTTATGTTGTATGCCATCAATGAATTTAGTTTTGATGGTTTCCACAAAAATGCAACTAACACCTATCTTGTCCTTGATGGTAATGGAAAACCAAACCCAAAAGCAATTGGCGGGTACATCTATACCTCGATGCCCCTCGGCCCTGCAATGAAACAGGATTTACCGGGAGTAGAAAATTATGTTCGTTATATTCAGCCATACGAGACATTCATAAAAATCAAGGATGAAAGAAGACGGGAAAATATTGCCTATGCCGATCCCTCATTCTTCAATGTCTTTTCGTTCAAATTTAAATATGGGAATGCTCAAACCGCGATCACTGATTTGCACAGCATGGTACTGACTGAAGAAACTGCTAAAAGACTCTTTGGTAAGACCAATGCGATCGGCCAGTCATTTCAGGTAAAGATCGAGAATGTGTTTGAAACGTTTATTGTCTCCGCAATCACGGAAAACCTGCCATCCAATTCTTCATTCCAATTTAGCATGCTTATCCATTTTGAATGTTTTGCAAATACCATGGAAGGGAAAATGGGTGCAAATAACTGGGGATGGAATTCTTATATGACTCTCGTTCAGCTAAAGCCCGGAAGCACACTAGCGAATGACAATAAGTTGCTGGCTGATTTTAAGCATAAGCATTCTTCCAAAGGTTTGGGTTCCGGGGGCGGGTATGACCTGGAGCCACTGCTGCAGATGCACACCAATCCGACACTGATGGGCATTAAGATTTCGCCTGTTGATCCAAAAACGATATGGATATTATTAAGCATTGCAGCGGGTGTGCTGTTGATCGCCTGCATCAATTTCACTACACTTTCCATAGGCCGCTCAGCAAGCCGTGCAAAAGAAGTAGGCGTCCGAAAAGTCATTGGCGGAACCAAAAAAGCTTTGATGCTTCAGTTCTTAATTGAATCTTTATTGCTTGCTTTTATTTCAATACTGATTGGCCTGGTGCTTGGCAACCTGCTTTTGCCTTATTTCAATCAGTTGTCCGGAAGGGAGTTGAGTCTTTCTTTTGCACAATTCCCTCAATTAACCGGCCTCATCGTAGGGTTGGTACTAATTGTGGGCTTGCTCTCAGGATGCTACCCTGCCTTGATATTATCAGGTTTTAATGCTGTGGAGGTATTGAAGGCTAAAATAAAATTAGGAGGTGCAAATTTTTTTACAAAGGCATTGGTCACTTTTCAATTTGTCCTTTCCGCAGGGCTCATTATATCTGCTATAATTATTATGGAGCAGCTGCATTATATGCAATCAAGGAATCCGGGATTTGAAAAAGAGAACGTGGTACAAGTCAATGCATATGGTGTGGCAAACACCAAACAGGCTTTTCCCCTGTTAAAGCACGAGTTGTCCGAGCATCCTGACATCGCAGGCATTGCAGGAGCTGACAACGGATTGGGAGAGCATGAGGGAATGTCTATTACAGGATTTGATTACCACGGAAAGCCCATAAATATTTCCCAATTTTATATTGATCCTGATTATGTGCCAACGCTGGGCATGCATTTGCTGGCAGGAAGAAATTTCGATCATGCTATTGGATCGGATACAGTGAACGCTGTTATTATTAATGAAGCGATGATGAACGAATTGGGATGGACACTTGAAAATAGTATCGGTCAGCCTTTGGAAGGATATGGAAACTTTGGTGTCAAAGACCCCATCGTGATAGGCATAGTCGGTGATTTTAATTTCCAGGATCTCACACATCGTGTGGAACCACTTATGTTTCATCAGTTCGCAGCATCCAGGAGCAATCCCTATCATTTTTTTGTGCGGATAAGACCTGGTGACCCTTCGAATGCTTTGGCAGCAATACAGGCAGCATGGAAAAAAATTGCTCCGGATTATCCATTGAAATATAACTTTCTTGATGAAGACCTTGACCGCTTTTATATAGCAGAAGCCAGGCTAAGCAATATTATTGGCTGGGCCGGCGGGGTTGCGATATTCTTAGCCTGCCTTGGCCTGCTGGGCCTTTCAGCGCTTGCCGTTGCCAACCGCACCAAAGAAATCGGCATCCGCAAAGTGTTGGGCGCATCTGTTTCAACTATTATCAGTCTGATTTCAAAAGGTTTTTTAAGCCTTGTTTTGGTGGCTATCCTCATTGCAACACCAATAACATGGTGGTTATTGAATAAATGGCTGCAGGAATATACATACAGGATAAATATTGAATGGTGGGTTTTTGGCATATCCTGGCTAGCGATCATTTTCGTAGCATTGCTGACTGTATGTTTTCAGAGCATCAAAGCAGCTATCGCTAACCCTGTTAAGAGTTTAAGAACAGAGTGATATTTTCTCCATTGTGCAAGATTAACTGATGTATTACACAGACTAGAAAACTTTCGTAATAATACGATTGCCTTCATGCTCTTTTCCACACTTTTTTTTGTGGAAAGTCAGTTCCTTTTCCAATGTCTTATTATTATCTTGGATGACAATAAAGCGATACCTATGAAAACCTTTCACCCGATCTGCCTGGTCGTAGGTTTGATTGTATTATCTGCATCCTGCAAGATATTCAGCAAGAACAAATCGAGGGAATCTTTGCCCGTGGAGAACAAAACAGATTTCTCAGCAACCGGTTCAAATAATGCAGACGAACGATCGACAGCAAGTCATCTGAACCAGGCAATAAAATACATTGAGCAACACGGGTACTCGACTGAATATTGTTTCCTGGTCGACATGAGAATTTGCAGCGGCAAAAATCGTTTTTTTGTTTATGATCTCAGGAAGAATACCGTTGCATTGTCCGGTTTGGTGGCGCACGGAAGTTGCAACAGCCACTTCCTGGAACTGGCGAAATTCTCAAATACACCCAGCTGCGGCTGCAGCTCATTGGGAAGGTATAAGGTCGGTACTTCATACAGCGGCGAATTTGGTAAATCATACCGGCTTTATGGTTTGGATTCGACCAATTCAAATGCCTTTAAGAGAGCAATTGTTCTGCATGGATTTGGTCCCGTTCCAGACGAGGAAATTTACCCGAGGGCTCTTTGTAATAGCTTTGGTTGTCCCATGGTATCGCGAACCTTTTTAAATAAAATTTCCGGGATCATTGACGGGTCGAAAAAGCCGATTCTTTTGTGGATTTACGAATAAGCCGGCATTGCATTGCACCATTATAAAGACTGAGATTATCTTATCCCGCCCTTTGTGGTGTTAACACTATCTCTGGAATGAAACCTAAAATTTCTGCTGAGCAACTTCTCCAAATCAGACTCACGATAATATATTTTCTTCCCGATCCGGCAATAAGGAAGCATGCCCTTGGTTCTCCAGGTTTGCAGTGTCCGGCTACTGATATGCATCCGCATCAGGATATCCTGTTTGTCAAGCAAACGATCCGTAAAATGCGGTCCGTCTTCTCGCTGACCGCCGGGTGGGTTTATTTCTTGTGACATGGTAATTCGTTTTTATTAGAAGGGTTGCTTTATCTATTTTTTCTCCTTAAAACCCCCTCCCGCAAGGGAGGGGGGACGGGTTCCGGATTTATATCCGGGGTTTTTCATAGGAGGCCTACGTGAACTGTTTCATATTACTTGTTTCGCCGTTTGCCGTCTGTCACTACAAAAATGGCCATCTTTTCAGCCAACATTTCAGAGTGCGATCAGAGCCTCTGAAAGATTTTTTTTGAGCTTTCTGCCCGGAAATAGTCATCCAGTACAAGAAAACACTTAATCTGTCTCCCATTGCAATATGGGGTTATGAAGACAAAGAACTTTGCAGGCTGCATGCAGCCTGCAAGAAATATTTTTTTAGAGGATGCATTCGGTTTTAGACGAACGCGGCGATTTTACACCGTCCGTAATAACCTGGTGATACAAATATGGCCCTCTTTTGAGGCAACATTTCGGAGTCTGAACGTAGCCTGCTAAAGATTTTTTTTCTGTATCGGCCCGGAAATAATCATCTAATAAAAGAAAACACTTAGTCTGTCTCCCGTTGGACTATCGGGTCAGGAAGACAAAGAACTTTGCAGGCTGCATGCAGCCTGCAAGAAATATTTTTTTAGAGGATGCTTCCGGCTTTGGACGAACGCAATGGTTTTACGCCGCCCGTAATAGCCTGTCACTACAAATATGGCCCTCTTTTGAGGCAACATTTCGGAGTCTGATCGTAGCCTACGAAAGATTTTTTTTGGCTATTTTTTATTCGCAAATAATCACACGGCCTAAAAAAATGCATCTGTTCTGGCCATAAACTGCCTGGTTATCAATGACAATATTAATATGACCATCTTTTCAGCCGGTATTACAACTTTTTTGGCAATTCATTTCGGAGTCTGATCGTAGCCTACTAAAGATTTTTGGCAATTTATTTCAGAGTGTGATCAGAGCCTCTGAAAGATTTATTGGGTTTTTGCATGGAAAGCGGCCTACCGGGAGATTTTTGCGTCTGCGATGGAAAGCAAAACAAAGCAACATAAAGCATTATAAAGCAACATAATACTGCTACGAAATATTGTTTTGAATGGAGTGTTATAGAAGCAGGCCGGTATAGCGCAAACCGATACTAGTACAGGTTTACGTGGCAGCCCCGGCCGAAAGAGTTCTTAGAAAAATGGTTCTTTTTATTCGAACCTGTTACGAGACTTATATGAGTACTATATCAGTACTATATCAGTACTATATAAGACCGCCAACAGGTGGGGATAAAAAGGCCAGTATTTATTCACCATTTAAAACCAAAGTTTATGGCAAAAGTCAAGGACAATGTCATGACGAGAGGCTTCTCTGGAACGGTAGCAAGGTTGTTGACCTTCCGCCAGAAGGCCGGTGCCACCATCGTTTCCAAATTACGAAGGCCAAGCACCGGTGAACCCTCTGAAAAGGCGACAGCCGTAATGGCGAAGTTTGCCCTGAGCATCAAATATGCAAAAGCGGCTATTAAAAATCCCGCGACCAAGGCTTTGTACAAGGCCATGGCAAAGGATGGTCAGACTGCCTTCAATGTGGCAATGGCTGACGCTTTTATAGCGCCGACAGTCGAAAGCATCGATGCAACCGGTTACCACGGCATTGTGGGAGATCCATTAACCATCCGCGCCACCGATAATTTTAAAGTGGCGGGTGTAACGGTATCCATTCATAATGCAACAGGCGATCTGGTGGAACAGGGAAAAGCCATCGTGCAGGAAGACACCGTCGACTGGCTGTACACAGCTACCCAGGTCAACCCAGCAATTGCCGGATCGAAGATCACAGCAGTTGCCACGGATTTACCGGGTAACAGTACACCATTCGAGGTCATACTGTAATGGCGGTCGTTCCGGGTGCAGCGACCCGGATCACCCTTCCGCTGACAAGTAACATAGTGAAATGTTACCGCAAAGCCCCGGCGCAAGCCGGGGCTTTTTATTTTCGAGCTCGTTGTTTAGCTTAAGAACACCTGGGCCGCAATCAACCCGTTAAATTGTCGCATTTGCACCTTCTTTATTTGAATTTTTGAGCCGATGTTTGTTATTCAAAAATTAAACTGACATCTATGCAAAAGATCACCACATTCCTCTGGTTCAATACCAATGCCGAAGAGGCCATGAAATTCTATGTTTCCGTATTCAAAAATTCCAAGATCGTCAATTTCTCGTACTATGGCGATGCGGGACCTGGGCCGAAGGGATCGGTGATGGTGGGGACATTCGAGCTGGATGGACAACAATTTTGCGCCCTGAACGGCGGACCTTCAATCAAGTTCACTGAAGCCATTTCACTGGTCGTAAACTGTGACACACAGGAGGAGATCGATTATTTCTGGAACAAACTCTCAGAGGGCGGGTCGGAGGTCGAGTGCGGATGGCTGAAAGATAAATTCGGACTTTTCTGGCAAATCGTCCCCAGGGCATTGAACGAACTTATTGTCAATACAGATCCTGAAAAGGCAAACCGGGTGATGAAGGCTTTATTTACGATGAAGAAACTTAATATTAAGGCCTTGAAGGATGCGTATGAAAATAAATAGTCACTACTTGCGGGTCAGACGGGGACCGTCAGACCGGCATTAGAAATAGTTGCTGATATAAATCCAAATTCTTTCTTCGATCAGTCGCATGCCCTTGTCTGATGGATGCAGGGCAACACCGAGGTTGCTGAATTTTCCTTTGGCCGTATTGGTTGAATCTTCTGATAGATCAGTGATCGAGATGAACGGGAATTTATGGTCTACCGCATACTGACAAACCAATTTATTGACACTGGGGTTTTGCAAAAAGCCATCGACAATTAATCTCACCGCGTGATGCTGCGGGTCTAAATAGTTGATCAGGCTGTCATAATAGTAAATAAAATTGCTGTCCCTGACCATTTCTCCGTTCACATTTTCTCCGATACGCATAATGAGCAGGTCGGGATCTTTCAGGCTGTCCAGTTGCGCAAGATCAAATGAAGTATAATGCGTTTCAAAGCCGGCAATATTCGTAAACCTGACCTTAACCGTGGCGTCAGCATGTCTGATCGCACTAATTAACCGGTGCACAAAATCGCTGTCCATGGCAGATGCTGCCATACCCCAATTATGGTTCCAGCCAATCTCAGGTCTTGGGCCGTGCTGCACAATACTGTTTCCGAGGATCAGCACACTTTTTATTTTGCCGACCCGGGATTGGTCCACTTCATTTTTTATTTCATTTCGGCATGCGTAAAACAGACAGGATAAAAGCAACAAATAAAGAAGCGGTTTCATCATCTGCGGTAATAAATTGATACATTTAACATCAGATCGAATGCTCTGTTTCCAAATATAAATCTTTCTATATGTCCAGCAGAAGACGTTTCCTAAAAAATTCCGGCGCCATGTTGATCACCGGGCTGCTCTTGCAAAAGCTTCGCGCAGGGTCTTCTTTTTTTACCGCACATCTCGATAAGATCGGGTTGCAGCTTTTTTCCATCCCCAAACTCCTTGAAAAGGATTTTGCCGGCACGATGAAGATGGTCGCCCAGATCGGGTATAAAGAAATTGAATTCTATGGCCCCTTTCCATTCAGTACGGCCGAAGCCAAAGAACACTGGAAGGCGATCATTCCCTCTGTGGGATTCAGCGGCAGCGGATATTTTGGCCTGACGGCAAAAGAGGTGAAAAAAATTCTCGACGACAATGGTCTTTCCTCTCCCTCCATGCATACTGATCTCTCGACGCTGAACGATAAGCTCGGTGAAATGGCAGAAGCGGCGCACCTGCTTGGTCAGACCTATGTGGTTTTGCCGAGTTACAAAACGGAACAAAACCTCGATGGATACAAACACCTGGCTGATCAGTTCAATAAAATTGGCGCACACGCCCAACAACTGGGTTTGCGATTTGCTTTTCACAACCATGGGAATGGATTGAAACCTTTGGAAGGAAAAATTCCGCTGGACTTAATACTTGAGCAGACCGATCCGAAGACCGTGTTCCTGCAAATGGATATCTATTGGACGACGGCGGGCGGCGTTGACCCGGTCGCCTATCTCGATAAGTATCCCGGTCGCTACCGGCTCATGCACCTCAAGGATATGGCAAAACAAGTCAGGTTTTCGGGGGATGGAGGAGACCCGAAACAATGGATTGAACTGTTCCCTTATATGACGGATGCAGGCAGCGGCGTGCTTGACCTGAAAACGATTATTGCACATGGGCAAAAGTCCGGCGTTGAGCATTTCATCCTCGAACGTGATATCGTTCCAAATCCCGAAGTGGCGCTGGTAAAGAGCTATCAGTATCTCGCGGGACTGGATATCGACCGCCTGTAGTATTCCTCAAAATAAATTGGCGTTCCTTGTAGGCTCTCAGTGCTGATTTCTCTCCGCCTTCGGCCTTCGGCGGATCGAACTGACAAAGTTTTCACTCGCTTGTCATTCCGACCCCCGCCTTGGCGGGGTGGAGGAATCGGCGGAGGATGCGAGGCGCCTTATGGCTGATTTCTCTCCGCCTTCGGCGGATCGAAATGACAGGGTTTTCGTTTGAAATAACAGAGTTTAGCTCGAAATGACAAGGGTTATCCATTGCGCAACTGTTTTTCAATGCGCTTATCTGGTATCAGCCAAATGATGGCAACCGTAGCGTAGATTAAACCGGAAACCAGTGGACTAAAAAAACTCATGCAGATGGCAACAATATAACAGGCCAGCGAAATCAAACCCTTATTGTCTCTGCCGATTGCCCTGGCTAATTCAGAATCTTTTCCGTGAATGTTCACTAATATCCGCGTCAGCAAGACAAACGCAAGACCACACATGATCAACACAATTCCAAACAAGGCCACGGGAATGGATGCAAAATGATTTTCACCCATCCATGCCGTGGTAAACGGAAGGAGCGATAGCCAGAACAATAAATGAGCGTTCGCAAGCAGCACTTTACCATTGACCTTTTTTACCAATTGAAATAAATGGTGGTGATTGTTCCAGTAGATGATGACCATCGCAAAACTCAGTATATAACTCAGGAAGGCGGGCAGCACAGGTTTTAATGTCGCGAGTTCCGGGCCACCCCCATGCGGAATTTTCAATTCCAAAACCATGATCGTGACGATAATGGCGAGCACCCCGTCGGTGAATGCTTCTACGCGATTTTTATTCATGGTTCCTGATATTTAACTCCATGGATGGGCAATTAAATATAGGATAAATTCCAGCAGCCTCATTGGGGCCCGATGCCATGAGCAGATAAATCCTGGATGATGGGCGGCTCATCCGAACGCTTGTCAAAAAAGGCGGATACCATGATGTCCTTTCCAAATCCGCAGCTGCAATGCGGATCGCGGTATACCTGCTCAATCTCAACGCTTTTGTCTCCAAAAGAAAACAGGATGATGCAATCCCGGTCGGATGGAGGGATATACCTGGCTATATTGTCCTCGAAAGCCAACGTATCTACAAATGAACCTGATTCATAACCGGGAAATCCCTTACTGATATAAAAACTCACCGCCACCTGCTTTGGGCCCAATAATTTTGCTCTTAATTCGCCCGAATGCCCCAGGATCTCATTCTTCTTCACATCACCCTTGAGAATATAAGTGCCCGTTGGATCGACCGATGATCCTTCGGATGGACCTGGAAAAAATAAATGGCCGGATAGCATGGCCGAAATAAGGAGCAGACTTTTCATGACTTGATGGTATAGCAGTTTCAGCGAAGGATCCTCATGTCTGCGTGTAGCGTAAATAAATATAGTCAGGAAAAACATCTTTCCGCTGCCAATAGTGAATGATCCCGAAAATCATCGTTTGAAAGGCAAAAAAAGCTGGCTGAAAGCCCCCGGGGCGTGTATGGCGGGGCATCGAAACTTCAATTTTCGCCGTATTGTTAGTACCTTATCAGGCGATTCGAATATGAAAAAAGGGAGTCTAATACTGATTTTTTATATGCTGTCTTTTTGGGGATATGGACAGAACAACTGCTTCCAGTTTACTACAAGGCCCTATAATATCATACCGAACCCTTCCTTCGAAATCGATCCCCTGCAATGCGCTTCGGGGTATTTTGATCTGCTGGGATTAAAGATCCCATCCTGGACTACCGGAACCGATATGATATTGACAGGATATTTGAATGCCTGCTCCAATTTCCTGATTGCTGACAGTACGGTCTTCAAGGCATCTGCGGTAAATCCCTTTATTGCCCTTTACCCGCTGGTGCCACAACCCATACCAGACGGCAATGGCGTGGCGGTAGTCAGTGACTATGGGTTTACTGAAGGAGCTACCCATGTTTATCCGAAATATGCATCTTATGTGCGGACTTGTTTACCGACTGCGCTCGAAAAGGATTCTTTGTTTAGGCTTGAGTTTTATGTTGGTTTTGGAACGCATGGAACCACTTCGCTGACGTCTAAATTCAATGTTGAACTGTTGCCACAGGTTTCTGCAACCCCTGAAAAATTCAGCCTGTACGGACTCGAATACTGTCCGGCAAAACCGGATCCCATCCTTGGCTGCATGGCGGTGCCCGGTTGGTATGTACTTGGCAGTACGACGGTGACCGGCACCAGTTCATCCTGGGTAAAAACGGCGATTAATTTCAAATCGCCCGATAACATCATCGCGTTGGCACTGGGGCCAAGCTGCGACACAACCTACGCCAACACACAAGGCAATTTTAATTTTAGTGGCAGGAATGTCACCACAAATAATTATTCTTTTTTTTTAGATAACCTGCAGCTATTCAAATCAAATGTGCCTGAACCCATGATCAGGATCAAAGGATCGACCTGTGACCCATCGGTGCAGGTAGCGCTGTCCACTGCTTTTTATTTCAATGGATTTACCTTCCAATGGTATAAGAACGGCGTTCTGCTGCCGAACGAGCAGGATAGTTTTTTGCTGGTCAACAGAAATGAACATGGAGAAGGGATTTACCAATGCCAGGTTCAAAATGCCAATGTTTGCCTGCTTTCCGATTCACTTCAGGTCACTTGGAAAAATACGCCCAGTGCCTTCGCGCTCGGATCGGCGGATACCCTTGCCTGTAATGGCGATACTGTTTTACTGAATGTGGCAGGGGACTCTTCATTCCGTTTCGCCTGGCAGGATGGTTCAGACCTGTCACATTTTTCGGCCAGCCATGCAGGTACTTATTCGGTAAACATCAGCAATGAATGTGCTAACGTTGAAGCACAGAAGACGGTTCATTTCGGGAAGTGTAATTATGATATTTATATACCAAATGCTTTCACGCCCAATGGAGATGGCCACAATGATGTGTTCAGGCTCCGGTTTGAACACCCGCCAACCCGGTGCAGGATGACTATTTTAAACCGCTATGGACAGCAATTATTTTCAACATCCGACCCATCGCAGGGATGGGATGGCAGTTTGAGAGGCGCTAAACAATCTCCCGGGACTTATATCTGGATTCTTGATTACACGGATCATAACCAGCTGAATCAATCGCGGCGGGGAACGGTGGAGTTGATCAGGTAAGACCCCGTCAACGAGCCATCACCGGCAGGTCAATATGCGTCGGGTATTGCGCAGAAAAATAGATCGAATGCACAGCCTTGGTATAATCCGTTTCTTTTGCCTGAAAAATATTGGGCGCGTATCGTTGAGGGTTGCGGTCAATGACCGGAAACCAACTGCTTTGTATCTGGATCATGATGTGATGTCCTTTTTTAAAACAGTGGTTGATCTGGTGTAAATTCACCACAAACTCTTCGGGCCTGCCCGGAACAAGCGGTTGCGGATTGGAAAAACTTTTTCGGAAGCGCCCGCGAAAGGCTTCCATAGCCACTGGTAGCTGGTACCCGCTCATGAGATAGTTCACCGGGTCCATATCGGGGTAAACATCGATCAGCTTAACAATCCAGTCTGCATCTGTACCGGTCGTGGCCGCAAAAATATGGGCCATGATGGTACCTGTTACTGTTAGATCATTGGCCAGCGAATCCGTGCAAAAGCTGATGACATCCGGCCTGGTATAAACGAAGCGTTGGTCCTCTACATGCCATTGTCTCCACCTGCTCCCTTTTCCATATGTCGCTTCGATCGGTTGCATACGGTAAGGCACGGGCTTTTCCGGGTCGCTCGTGAAGCTGACCATACCCGTTGTGCCGGCAGGTTTTGTGAACGATGCGCTGCGATGCGGACCGGCAAAAAGACTTTTGATCACGGCATCCTGCGGCGGCCATTTATTGTAGGTCTTCCATTGATTGCTTCCGGTTTGAAAGCAATAGGCCTCTTCGAATTTTCCGTCTCCGGTTCCCTTGAGCCAATAGTCAAACCAGGTTTTTTCCAACGCACGAAACCATTCGCCCGTATTGCTTTGAAACGCAATTTTCCCCAGGCTGTCGCCTTTACCTCTGGCCCATTGGCCATGGTTCCAGGGACCGAGCACGATGTGATTCCTGTTGAAGCTGTCTTTTTTTTCCATATGGGCATACATGAGCTGGGGCCCATTAATGTCTTCCTGGTCATAATAACCTCCAACATGCAATTGCGGTACTTCGGGATATTGCACGTAGTCAAGTGGCGAATTCTTTTTCCAGAAACTGTCGTAATTGGGATGGTTGACGAAATTGTTCCAGGTAGGGATCCTGTTGTGAAAATATTTTTCATTTATATTTTTTAACGACCCTAAATTCAGGTACCAGTCGAAAAGGTCAAATTCCTTAAAGGGGAAATTGCTATCGGTTGTTTTATCAAATTCTATCTCATAAGAATATTCCATACCATAGCTCAACCTGAACGCCCCGTTGTGATGGAAATCATCACCAAGAAACAGATCTCCCATGCAGGCCTGTTCGGATGATGCTTTCAGGGCCGGATGCGGATCAACTGCGCCGACCAGGGCAAGCCATCCCGGGTACGAAATGCCAACAATGCCGGCCTTTCCGTTGTTGTTTGAAACATTTTTTATAAGCCAGTCCACAGTATCCCAGGTATCGGTGCTTTCATCGACGGCATTTTTTTCTTTAAGATGTATCAATGGCTGGTGGATCTGCATGCTGCCTTCACTCTTGTATTTCCCGCGAACATCCTGGAAAACGAATATATATCCTTCGACTGCCATATCGTGGTGCGGGAAAAAAGGAGGGATGCCCATGGTCGAGTTGTCAGCAAAGGGAAGACTTGCGCTATAAGGAGTGCGTTCGATCAAAACGGGAACAGGATTTTTTGCACCGACAGGTTCAAGGATGACGGTGTACAATTTCACGCCATCCCGCATGGGGATCATGACGCTAGTTTTCTTGTACAGACTAATATCTTCAGATTGGGAATAAATCGTGGTGTAACCGCAAATCAGCAGGGTACACAGGAGTATAATTTTTCTCATATTTTACATTTCATACATTTTCAGCTTGTTTCTGAGCGCATCCACTTCTGCTTGCATGGATTTGACCCTTTGCAATAAATGTTGAATGGCATCTATGCCTTCTATATTAATATCCAAATCATAATGCAAGTGGATGAATTTTTCCAGCTCCTGCAATTTATCCAAAGGGATTAATTTTTTCTCAGCAACCTGGTTGATTTCAATCAGGCCATACTCTTCGAGTGAACTGATAAAGGTTAACTCCACATCATAATATGCACAAAGTTCGCCGGCTGGTATGTATTGTTGTTCGTCCTGCATGGCAAATAATTTTGAAATTATAATTTGGATAATTCCATGAACAATTGCTTTTGCTTTTCGGTCAGGTTCACAGGGATCTTGATAGAATAGGTCACATACAGGTCCCCAAATTCGCCCGGTTTCTTATACACAGGAAATCCTTTCCCTTTCAGCCTGATCCTGGTTTCATTTTGTGTTTCGGGTTTCACTTTCAATTTTAATTTTCCGGCCAGGGTGTCGATCATCAAATCGCCTCCCAGCACGGCAGTATATAAATCAAGGTCGACTTTCATATAAAGATCATTTCCATCGCGTTTAAAAACGGGATCCTCCCCAATCACAAATGTAATATAGAGGTCACCGTTAGGGCCTCCGTTGACTCCCGGGCTCCCGTGTTCTTTCAGTTTGATCACCTGTCCGTTTTCAACACCGGCCGGGATCGTGATCCTGATGTTTTTTCCATTGACCGTTAGCGTCTGCTGGTGTGTTTGGTATACATCTTTTAATTGAAGGTGCAGCTCTGCCTGGTAATCCTGGCCCCGGTATTTTACATTCCTTCTTCCGCCGCCTCTGGCATCAGCATGCCCAAAAAGTGATTCAAAGAAATCAGAAAAACCGCCTTCATTGAATTCACCGGAAAACGCGTCTTCCTGCCATTGCTGTCTTGTGCCACCGCCCTGCGGCTGGGCTTTTTCAAACTGGTCTGCGTGCTGCCAGTGCTCTCCGTACTGGTCGTATTTTTTTCTCTTTTCAGGATCGCCCAGCACTTCATTGGCTTCATTGAGCTGCTGAAATTTTTTGTTGGCGTCTTTGTCGTTTGGATTCAGGTCAGGGTGGTGTTTCCTGGCCAATTTGCGGTATGCCTTGCGGATATCTTCCTGGGATGCTTTTTTATCGATTCCCAATATTTTATAATAGTCTATAAATGCCATGGCCTTGCTACAGGTTTCAATTCAACAATGAACCTTAAATTTACTACAATTGAATCATTGTCATAGGATCTCCTTGACCGTGTTCCAGATGACCTTTTGTTTTCCCAGGGTATAATAGTGGAGTACGGGAACGCCCGCTTTCTTCAGTTCCCTGCTTTGCAGAATCAGCCAATCGGTGCCCACCTGTTCCACTTCTTCATCGGTTTTGCACTTCATGATCTCGTTCGACAGGTCGGGCGGCAGATCCACATGAAATACTTTCGGCAGCATGCTCAGCTGCTTTTTGTTGGTGATCGGTTTCAGTCCGGGAATGATCGGAACCTGGATGCCATGATCCCGGCAGGATTTAACGAAATCAAAATATTTCTTGTTATCGAAGAACATCTGGGTCGTGATGTACTGGGCTCCGGCTTCGACCTTGGCCTTCAGGAACAAGAGATCTGTTTCGAGGTTGGGCGCCTCAAAATGTTTTTCAGGATAACCGGCCACGCCAATGCAGAAATTGGTCTTGCTGCCGTTCTTAATGTCCTCTTCGAGATATATGCCATTGTTCAGGTTCACGACTTGTTTGAGCAGGTCAATGGCATACCGGTGGCCGTCTGCTTCCGGTTCAAAAGAGGCCTCATTTTTTGCAGCGTCTCCCCGTAAAACCAGCACATTGTCTACGCCAAGGAAATGCAGGTCGATCAAGGCATCTTCTGTTTCCCTCATCGCGAAACCTCCGCAAATCAGGTGTGGCACCGCATCGACGCGGTAGTGATTCATGATGGCCGCACAAATGCCCACAGTCCCCGGGCGTTTTCTTACTTCTACCTTTTCAAACGTTCCGTCCGATTTCTTCTTAAACATGGTTTCACTGCGGTGATAGGTCACATTGATGAAAGCAGGCTTGAATTCCATCAGGGGGTCGAGATGATCATATATGGAACTGATGGTTTTTCCCTTTAATGGTGGTAATATTTCGAACGAGACCTGGGTATCTTTTGTCTGCTGTATGTGTTCAATAACATTCATAATTAAAAATAACCGCAAACTTAATTCAATAGCAGTAGAACGCAAGCAGCTGTTAAAGTATTTTTAGAAGCCTTACGATTCAATTAGTTCTGGTATTTTTGCTGCAAATCATTCGCTTTGAGCCGCACGATACATACAAAGGACCTGGTAAAATCATATCGCAACCGGACGGTAGTCAACCGGGTTTCCGTGAATGTAAAACAGGGAGAAATTGTCGGATTACTGGGTCCCAATGGAGCAGGGAAAACGACCACGTTTTATATGGTGGTGGGATTGATTAAACCAGATGAAGGAACCGTATACCTCGATGAGGAGGACATCACCAAATTGCCGATGTACAAAAGGGCGCAATTGGGCCTGGGCTATCTTCCCCAGGAAGCTTCTGTGTTCCGGAAACTTAGCGTGGAAGATAATATCAAGGCCATTTTAGAAATGACCAACTTAAGCAAGCAGGATCAGAAGGCGAAACTGGAATCCCTGCTCGATGAGTTTCACCTGCATCATGTGCGAAAAAATAATGGTGACTCTTTAAGTGGCGGCGAGAGGAGAAGAACAGAAATTGCCAGGGCACTTGCTGTGGATCCGAAATTCATTTTGCTTGATGAACCTTTCGCAGGCGTTGATCCCATCGCAGTGGAAGATATTCAAACGGTCGTGGCCAGGTTAAAATTCAAGAATATCGGCATCCTGATTACGGATCACAATGTGAATGAAACCCTCTCTATATGTGACCGGGCCTACCTGCTGATCGAAGGAAAGATATTTAAACATGGCACGGCCGAAGAACTGGCCGAGGATGAGCAGGTGCGCAGGCTATACCTCGGGAAAAATTTCGAATTGAAAAGAAAGGACTATTTGCATGAAGAAGCGGCGAGGGGGACGTGAGGAGTTGATTGGTTGATAAGTTGATTGGTTGATTGGTTGAAAGCGAGGCATCAAATGCATTCATTGGCCAATCAAAATCCAACTAATCAACCAATCAACTAATCAACTAATCAACTTAACAGCTAACTTGCCCTGAATGAAACTACTCAGCCCTGCCATATCACGCCTGGCCCGACTCCGCCTTTGGCAGATCGAGCAATGGATCCAGGATCCGATTGCGGTTCAGCGGGAAGTGTTGCAGCACTTGGTCACTTCGGCCCAATACACGGAATTCGGACGCAAGTACAATTTTTCCAGGTTATTCTCCATTAAAGAATTCAAAAAAGCCGTTCCCATTCATGAATACGATGACCTGAAACCCTATATTCAGCGGATCATGAACGGAGAAGAGAACATCCTTTGGAACACACCGGTAAAATGGTTTGCGAAAAGCAGCGGCACCACCAGCGATAAGAGCAAATTCATTCCGGTCAGCGAAGAGAGCCTGCAGGATGGCCATTATAAAGGCGCCAAAGATGTGCTGACCATGTACTATCATTTTAATCCCGAATCGGACCTGCTGACGGGAAAAGGGTTGGTGATCGGCGGAAGTCATACCATCAGCCAGGTCAATGAAAATGTACAATATGGCGACCTCAGCGCTGTGTTATTGCAAAATTCTCCCTTCTGGGGTCATTGGCTCAGAACGCCCGAACTCAGCATCGCCCTGCTGGATGAATGGGAGGACAAAATCGAAAAACTGGCGCTGGGTACAATCAGTGAAAATGTTACTTCCATTTCCGGCGTTCCCACCTGGACTATGGTCCTGATCAAACGCATCCTGGAAATCACCGGCAAATCCACCCTCAGCGAGGTTTGGCCCTCCCTGGAATTGTATATTCATGGCGGCGTGTCGTTTACGCCTTATCGTGAGCCATTCCATAAACTGATCGGCAAAGACATTCACTACCTGGAAATGTACAATGCCAGTGAAGGATTTTTTGCCGCACAGGAGAGTCCCCGGGAAGATGGCATGCTACTGTTCTTTGATCATGGCATTTTCATGGAATATATGCCCGTTGAAGAATACGGCAAGTCCGACCCGGAAACCATTGGTTTGCAGGATGTGGAAATTGGAAAGAACTACGCACTGGTGATCAATACCAATGGTGGTCTCTGGCGATATTTATTGGGAGATACGATCCAGTTTACGTCCCTGCTTCCCTACCGGATAAGGGTAAGCGGAAGGTTAAAACATTATATCAATGCATTCGGGGAAGAGGTTATTGTCGACAATTCCGACAAAGCCATATCCATGGCTTGTCAGAAAACCGGAGCTATCGTGAATGACTATACGGCGGCGCCGGTATATTTTAGCGAAGAGGGCAATGGAGCCCATGAATGGCTGATTGAATTTGAAAAGGACCCCGAAAGCCTGGAGCATTTTACCTATGAGCTGGATCATGCACTGAAAAGCCTGAACAGCGATTACGAGGCCAAAAGATATAAGGACATTGCGCTCCGCATGCCCCTGGTAAAATCCCTGCCCAAGGGACTTTTTGCTCAATGGCTGAGAAGTAAAGGCAAATTGGGCGGCCAGCACAAAGTGCCGAGGTTGTCGAATGACAGGAGGTATGTAGAGGAGATTCTTGTGTTGTATAATGGTTGATAAGTTGATAAGTTAACTTAATATATTTGACAGACAAACATAACTGCCTTTTATGAAATTATTAGAGGGAAAAGTGGCCATCATTACCGGCGCCAGCCGGGGCATCGGCGAAGCCATTGCACTGAAATTTGCTGAGCATGGAGCAGATATCGTTTTTACCTACCTGAATAGTGAAGAAAAAGCAAAACTGCTGGAAGATAAACTGAAGAGCCTGGGCGTGAAAGCGCGGGCATTCAAGAGCAACGCTGCCGTATATGCGGAATGTGAATCATTGGTCGAAGCGGTTATCAGGGAATTTGCTGCAATTGACATTTGTGTAAACAACGCCGGTATTTCGAAAGACAATTTATTGCTTCGCCTTACTCCCGAGCAGTGGGATGAGGTGATGAACGTTAACCTGAAAAGCGTGTACAATATGACCAAACAGGTGATCCGGCCGATGATGAAAGCAAAAAAGGGTTCAATTGTCAACATGAGTTCGATCATCGGCATTCGCGGAAATGCAGGCCAGTCGAGCTATGCAGCCTCCAAGGCCGGCATCATCGGATTTACCAAATCCATTGCACACGAATTAGGAAGCAGGAATATCCGTTGTAACGCTATTGCACCGGGTTTCGTGGAAACGGATATGACCCATTACCTCCATGATGCTGAGCTCTCCAAATCTTTTCTCGAAAAAATTCCCCTGGGTCGTTTTGGACGTACCGAAGAAATTGCCAATACCACATTGTTCCTGGCAAGCGACCTGAGCTCATACGTTACCGGTCAGATCATCAGCACCTGTGGAGGGCTCAATATCTAAATGCCGGCAGCCATCTTTCTCAAAAACTTAACGGTAACTTTTTGCATTTTCATTGCGGGAACATTATTTTTGTCGCCTCTTCATGAAGCGTAAAAAATCATATCATTCTTCCTGGTACTCGT
>DATHGW010000028.1:0-5090 GCA_035317445.1 Puia sp. | reverse complement strand
AAAAAGCCGCCTGGTATTTCAACAAATGTTCAAAAGAAATATCAGGCAGATAGAATTCCTCCGGCACCAGGTATATATCCTGCAGAAAAGCAGGCCGCCGGTTGGATGGTTTAAAACCCAGCACGTCGATCATACCCTGTTTTGGGAACAGCAGGCCTGCAATACTGCGGAGCAGGGTGGATTTGCCTGTTCCGTTTTTTCCAAGTAACCCATAAATATACCCGGCCTCCAACCGGAGATCAAGTCCGCTGAATACCTTTTTCCGGCCATAGGAAAAGTGAAGATTGGAGATCGCGACCATATTAAGAAAATGAGGTGTACTATTGTAATAATACACTAAGGTTGCAATAATAATCCAGTCCTCCAAATAATTTCGCAGAAAAATTGATTTTATTCCATCGGCCACAGCAAACAAAAGAAAGACCAGGCTTTTCCCTTCAGCGCAATTTTTAATATCTTCAGCCCGCGCAACCGTTGGTTTGAGACCGTTTTTTCAGAGATCTTCATCATCGCCGCGACGGCCGCAGTGGTCATATCCTGCAGATAGTACAGGATCATCACGTTTCGGCATTTCCTGGGCAGCCTGTCAATTTCCTGTTGAATCAGCAGCAAGAGCTCCGAAGTGGTCTGTGCGGATTCCATCCCGCGGTCCTGAGAAGCCAGGAACAGATCCAGGATGATCTGATGTTTTGCATTTCTGATCTTTATATGGTGGATGAAATCGAGGCAGGCGTTTCTGCACGCAGTAAAAAGAAATGCCCTGATTTTGGCGAGGCTTTCAAAACGCTCACGCATTTCCCAAAGCCGAAGAAAAATATCAGAGGCAATATCGTACGCATCATCCCCATTGCCGATGATTCTTTTTGCATACAGGAAGATGACCCGGAAATACAGGTCAAAAACAACCCGGTAGCCATCAGCCGCACCCCGGTTGAATTTGCGAATCAGCCTGTGTTCTTCTGATCGGTTCATGCATGACGATTTAGCGGAAGCTCCTGCCCGGAAAATAGCCATTTTTTTAATGCCTGTTCCTACCTGATCGTGGGATTTACTGTGAACGGTCGAGACATGAGAATTTCCCAAAAAATAAAAAATAATGATGGATAATGTCCCCGGGGGTCGGGGGTAGTGGAGTGAAACGGTTTTGGTAAGCCCTTTAATCAGATATATGTAACAAAAAATAAGATGCAATTGCAAAAAAAATGCCCGCCAATAAAATCAGGCTAAAGACCTTTAACCTGTTTTCTTTCCAGTGCTCCCGGCAATAAAAGAAATTACAGCCATTATTGCAACGCATTTTTATGGAGCGTCTTAGAATAGTTCCTCTGCATCTCATCTCAAGGGGTTTAAATAAGAAAGAATGTGGCAAGTGGCCCCTAAAAATAATTACTTTCCATCCAGCTGTCTCTGGCATGACTTGATCTTAACCGAAGGATAACATAACGAATTAATCCTGCGCCAAGGTCAATAAATATTCGAAAAACAAATCTAATCTCTCATCATTCCCGTATGTCTAATTCGTTTCTCCGGATTTACGCATTTCTCCTCCCTATCAAAACTGCTTTTGACATTCATATTCTGTTCGCGCGAGGGGATTGATTTTTAAACTTTAAACATTATGTTATGAATCAAAAATCTAACAGTCGAAAGGGAGCTTTATTCCTATTGGTGATGACTATCCTGCTGGGTGCCACGACCTTATTGATGTCGTCGAGCCACCGGGAGGCGCCGATGATCGCCAATGATCCGTTGGCTGACAATACAGATCTGTATGCATTCCGAAGTCCTGATCACCCGGATAAAGTGACGATCATTGCCAATTACATTCCCGCCCAATTGCCCTTTGCCGGCCCAAACTATTACCAGTTTGGAGAGGACATCCGGTATGAGATCCACATTGACAATGATGTGAAGACGCCGGGAGATGATATCATTTATCGGTTCACTTTTCACCAGACCAATGAGGATCCTACCACTTTCTTTAACATCCGGCTGGGGAAACAAAACCTGAAGACAACCTATACCCTGGAAAAAAGCAAGGGAGCCGGAGAAGAGTTCCGAACCATCATCCGGCATGGCATTGTACCACCACCCAACATCGGTCCGCGGTCCATTAATTCTCCCGTAGGCTTGAATGTACCTGATTATAACTCCCTAATCAACAGCGCCATTACTACTGCCAGCAGTGGCGAAAAAGTTTTCTGTGGTGTAGCCGACGATCCTTTCTTCGTTGACCTGGGCGGCATTTTCGATTTAGGCGATGCGCCCCGTACCACGGGGTCTGCGCCTATGGATGGACTTAAATGCAAAAACGTATCGGTGATCGCCCTGCAGATTGATATTGCCGACCTGCAGAAAGATGGCAAGCCGGTTGCCAGGGCAAAAAATATCCTGGATCCGGATTATGTTATCGGAGTGTGGGCGTCTGCCAGCAGGCGTAAGATCAGGGTGTTCAATAAACCCAAAGTGGAAGAAGATTTCGACGGGAATAAAAAAGACGCTGATGACAACGATGACCTGGAGGGAAACCATCGCGAAAGGAGATTGGAAAATTCCTCCGGACCCTGGATTCAGATCTCCAGACTGGGTATGCCGCTGACCAATGAAGCGGTTATTCCCATCGGAAGGAAGGATTATTGGAATTTCCTGACGCCCTACGAAGATTTACCCAACCTGAAAACGTTTGGAAATTATTTTTATAATCCTGAACTGGCATTGTACATGGACGATTCTTATTTTGGTGGTGCCGTTCCTGCATTAAAGAACCTGCGCATACAGCGAAATTCTTTAGGCGCTTTTGGTTTTGGTAATAATCAAAACGGCTTATTCATCCTCAAAGGAAATAGCGCCCTGGCAGGAACCGCCTTGGACGACGCCATTTTCGGTAACCTGTTGTTGCCAGGACCCAATTCACCAAGATCAGTGGATCTCTGGCCAATCTTCAATACCGGCGTTCCCAACCTTCGCCCTTACCAATTAGCAACGGGAAAGAAAGGCAATCCGCTGGCGGCAGGTAAACCTTTTGTCAATAATTTTCTGCCAAACGGCGGAGATATGCTGCGCTTAAACATGGCCGTTCCCCCTACTCCACGCAACGATCCGAAATTTAGCGCATTGGGATTGGTGCAGGCCGCAGTACTCGGATTAACTGACCCCTTGTACAACAAAAGCACGGCCCTCCAATTTATACCGAATATGGATGGATTCCCCAATGGAAGAAGGTTGGAGGATGATGTTACGCGCATAGAGCTGCAGGCGGTGAGTGGCGTTGTATTGGCTGCCATCGGACTATGGTACGATGATTTTAAACCCGGATCAAATCCGGTTACGCAGGACCTCTTCAATGTACTTACTTACAATACCGGGGTGAATACAAATGACACGACGTTTAAAACTGCATTTCCATATGTTCAAACGCCCTGGTCCGGCACAAACAGCTGTTGCGGAATTCCCGCTGCCGGCACCAAAAACAATGCGACGACAACCAACGTTGATTCTGCGCAAATGATCCAATCCAACAGCACACTGGAAATATCGTCACCTGATATTTTCATGAGCGCCGCCCCGAATCCTTTTGCTAACAGCAATGTGATCAGGTATCACCTGGAAACTCCATCTGCCATCAGGATTGAAGTGTATGATGAAACAGGAAAATTGATGAAGGTACTGGTCAACGAACATAAAGACAGCGGCACCTATTCCGTCGAATGGAATGGAGCCAATCTGGCCAGGGGAGTTTACTTTATCTATGCTATCCGGGATGGAAACCTGAAACAAAGCCTTCGCGTGCTTAAACAGTAATTGTTCATGGCAAGCGGGCAGCGCGTCTGCTTGAAGTGTCTGCCTGCTTGCTTTTTATGAATCATGGGTGAATTGTAAAAAAATGTTTTATGGCAAAAAAATACTTTTACCTGGTGAGTCTTTTGGTGATCAGCATTGCTGCCATGTTCATCACAGCCCGCCACCAGAAGCAGGAAAATAAATTATATGATCTCCTGGATCGCAAGGATTATACCTCCTCTACATCGGAATGGGCTTTTAAAAGGCATTATACATCAGCCCTGCGCGAAAAAATCAAGCGCAATCCGTCAGACATTAAATCCATGAATGCCCTCTCAGGTCTCTTTATTCAGGAAGCGCGGGTCAGTGGAAATTATATGTATTACGACAAAGCGGCCCTTGTCCTGGCAAACAGGGTGCTCAGGCTGGATTCGGCAAACTTTGGGGCCATGACCTTTAAATCGCTGATCTATCTTTCACAGCATCATTTTGCCGATGGACTGGCCATCGCCCAACAAGCGCAGAGAATAAATCCGTTTAACGCCTTTATTTATGGCCTGCTGGTTGACGCGGACGTGGAAATGGGATTTTATGATTCGGCCGTGGCCAATGCAGAAAGAATGGTCTCTATCCGTCCCGATCTCAGGTCCTATTCCCGGGTATCTTATTTACGGGAGATCTATGGTGATTATCCTGGTGCTATTGAAGCCATGAAGATGGCCGTCGCTGCGGGTGGCCAGGGGGATGAACCAACGGAATGGTCGCGGATACAACTGGCGCGTCTGTACGAAAATACAGGCGACCTGGATCATGCGGCCATGCATTACGCGATTGCTTTGAATGAAAGACCCGGGTATCCCTATGCGCTGGCTGGCTTGGCAAGGATCGCCATGGGTGAAAAGCGTTATGACGAGGCCATCAGCGATTACCTGAAAGCGGATCAATCGATTCAAGATTATTCCATTAAAGAAGAATTGATCGATGCATATAAACTCGCCGGCAGGCACGCTTGTGCGGATTCTTTGTCAAAACTTGTTATTGACGCCCTAACTAAAGATGAACAGGGCGGCACAAAAGATGAAAACATCGGACACTATGCAGACCGGGAGTTGGCTTACGCATATTTGAGGGTAAATGATTTCGACAAAGCCCTGGAACATGCGCTGCTTGAATTGAACCGCCGGCCGGATAATATCGATGCCAACGAAACGGTGGCCTGGGCATATTATCAGAAACACCATGCATCGGCAGCGCTCCCATATCTTGAAACTGCCTTAAGGACAAGGAGCAAGAACCCAGTACTGCTTTGC
>DATHGW010000027.1:0-7791 GCA_035317445.1 Puia sp. | reverse complement strand
TTACCGGGATGAAAATTCCTGGAAAAGTACTCCGCAACTCCTGGAATTACTGATTGAAACAGTTAGTAAAGGTGGCAACCTGATCCTCAATGTAGGGCCGACGGCAAGGGGCTTTTTTGATGGACGTGCCCAGGAAAGATTACAGGGCATGGGAGAATGGATGAAGTATAACAATAAATCCATTTACGGCTGTACACAGGCGCCAAAGGATTTTGCCGTGCCCGACAATACACTATTGACCTACAATCCTGCCACCAGGAAATTATTTATTCACCTGCTCGACTATCCTTTGGAAACACTCGTATTGAAAGGGTATGCGGGTAAAGTAAAGTATGCCCAGTTTCTGCATGATAATTCGGAAATTAAATTTTCTGAAGCGCAGCAGCAGGAATTTTCCAAAGCGGATGAAAAGTCTGCCGACCTTGTTCTGGAATTACCGGTTCAGAAACCCCATTCGGCGATTCCCGTAATCGAACTGGATCTAAAATGAGGAGATTGTTCAGCGCAAAAAAGTTAAAAAAATATTTTATAAATAAGCGAGCATTCACTTATATTTGTGGTTAAACCTGGTACGGGTCATGCGCACAAGGAATGCAGATAAGGAAGAATTGGTCAGGCAGAATGCCATTGACATGCTGGTAAAAGACGGCTTTCAGGACTTTAGTATGAACAGGCTGGCAAAGGAAAGCGGCATTTCCGTGGCTACCCTCTATATCTACTACCAGGATAAAGATGACCTGATTAAAAAGATTGGCGTGGCGATCGGCAATAATTTTTTTGCTGAAATGCTCAAAGACTTTTCTGCTGCTATGCCATTCAAAGAAGGATTAAAAAAGCAATGGGAAAACAGGGCACGGGTTGCTTTAGCACATCCCAAAGAGGCCGCCTGCTATGAAATTATCAGGCATTCCTCTCATGGAGAATACATATTAAAAGAAAGCCTGAAAGACTTCAAATTTGCCATGGGTGACTTTTTTCACAATGCTGTCAAGCGAAAGGAACTGGTCCCGGTTTCCGTGGAAGTGTTCTGGAGTGTTGCTTACGGTCCGCTGTACACGCTTTTGCGTTTTCATGGCGAAGGTAAAAGCATTGGCGGTATGCCATTTAAATTTTCAAAGAAAACCATGGATGAGGCATTTGAGTTAGTTATTAAGGCATTAACACCATAATTTTCAATTTGTACAAATTGCGTTGTTATGACAACAGATATAAACCATATATTGATCTTTAGAACCAATATCCAAACAAAGCGGGATAAACTACGCATCCAACATGAACTGGATACACTGGATACCATCCAGCAATGGAATATCGACCTGGAAGATATTGATTGCGTATTAAGGATTGTATCTGACCGTCTAACACCTGAACAGATTATTTCAGTCGTAAAAGATAGCGGATTTGAATGTTCAGAATTAGAATAAAACAACTGATATGGAACAACAAAAGCAAGCACCAATACCCTTTTCCCGCTACCAAAAATTCGCCATTTTTATCATGGCTATTACCCAGTTTACTGTAATCCTCGATTTTATGGTCATGTCGCCATTGGGTGATATACTCATGAAATCGTTAGACATCAAACCGGCTCATTTTGGTATTGCCGTTTCGGCCTATGCATTCGGCGCAGGTATTGCAGGACTTCTTACGGCAGGCTTCGCCGACAGGTTTGACCGCAAGAAATTGTTGCTGTTCTTTTATACCGGCTTTATTGCAGGCACATTCTTATGTGGTATCGCCCAATCCTATCCGTTGCTTGTTGGCGCAAGGATTATTACGGGTTTATTCGGAGGCGTCATCGGTTCTATTTCTATGGCCATTATTGCAGATTTGTTCCCGATACAGCAACGGGGGCCGTGTTATGGGCTTTCTTCAAATGGGTTTTGGCGCCAGCCAGGTATTGGGTATTCCGGTGGGTTTGTATCTGGCCAATTCCTGGGGCTGGCACGCGCCTTTTTTATGGGTGGCTGTCATAGCCACGATCGTTGCCTTTCTTATTGCAGCTAAATTACAACCACTCACCGCGCATTTGGCAGTGCAGCAGGATAAATCTGCTTTTACACATTTGCTTCATACCATTCGAAAAAAAGATTATCGCATTGGGTTTACTGCCACGGCCTTGCTCTCCATAGGCGGTTTTATGATGATGCCTTTTGGCGGCGCCTTTGCGATAAATAATTTGAAAATTACCCAACATCAATTGCCCATCTTATTTATGATCTCCGGCCTGAGTACCCTGGTCGTCATGCCATTAATAGGGAAACTGAGCGATAAAATAGATAAGTTTAAAATATTTGTAATGGCTTGCCTATGGATGATCGTGATGGTCGTCCTTTATACCAATCTCGGCCCAACACCGCTCTGGCTTGTAGTGGTTTTTAACGTGTTGATGATGGCGGGCGTTATGAGCCGGATAATACCTTCCACAGCTCTCGTAACCGCTGTCCCCGTGATGCAGGACCGAGGTGCATTTATGAGTATCAATTCTTCTTTACAGCAGATAGCCGGTGGCATCGCAGCCGCTGTCGCCGGAATGATCGTCGTGCAAAAAAATAAATTCAGTCCGCTGGAACATTACAATACATTGGGCTATATCATTGTGGGCATCACCATATTGAGTATGTTCCTGGTATATCGCGTGAGCGAGCTGGTAAAAAGTAAAGTCGCGGCAGAGAAAGTAGGGCAAAAAGAAAAGCCTGTTTTTAGTGAGGGGGCAGAGATATAATAACCTCATTTGAGTTACCTCCTTCATGTATGGGGATTCGTGTCCGGAACATGAACTCCAAAATTTTGTCAATATGAGTTATTATCTTTAGTAATAACTCGTAAGTCGTCTAAAATGAAAATTATTATCCCCTCATTATTCTTTATCGCTATTTCTCTTTTTGGTAGTGCACAAACTTCATTTAAAAGGGTTGACTTCACAAATTCGAAAACGGGGGTTGATGATTATTGTTATGAATATGTTTTCCCTTTTCATGATGGTCAAGGAAATCAGGATTCAATTAATATATTGATTTATAAACAAATTTTTGAAAACTTACATTTCTCAGACTCGACTATTGTTAACATATGCGAAACAGCAACAAATGAATCGAAATCATACCTTAGGGAGAAGGCTTTATATGAGATTAATCATAAAAAAAACTATGTAATTTCTGTATTTACTGACAACAAAGGAATAACGTCAGCAACGCTTATTTGGGCTTTTATAGGTAAAAATTCAAAAGGCGAAAAAAAGTATTACACGCTAAATGCAGGCTATGATATTAAAGGAAAAATTTTGGATAAATATATTTTGAACGAGTAGCAATATGATGGCGCGGTTTACTTTCTAACAAAAAAACAAATTTAATTCTATTTTCAGCACCGGTGCTTGATTTTGCAAATGAAACGACAAAACTTTTTTTTATTTTTTGGACTCACAAGCATAATTGTTGTAATTATGGGACTATTTACCTTTTTAAAGCACAAACAAAACAGAAGTGGCCAATTTGTTACAGAGCAAGCATATAAAAATAATTTGGCAAAGCAAATGCAAATGACACCGCAGACGATGGAACAACTGAGAAAAATAAATGTTACTGAAGACAGGGAACTTAAACTCGAATATTTTTTTATACTAACACAGTAGAAAAAGCAAACATCTTTGCCGAAGAAATTGCAAAATTGAAATATGAAGTAAAGCATGGACAATCCGCAGGCGCCAAACATGAATTCATAATTACCGGCTGGACAACTAAAATGAAAATGCAGGCTGATGTAGTTGCCAATTGGGCTGAACAAATGTGTGATCTTGGTTACAAATATGATTGCGAGTTTGACGGCTGGGGAACATCGCCAGACCAATAACAAAGCTCGTTTGGAAAAAAGAAAGAAGATCAGCGTAAACCCTTATCTGGTAGCGCAGCGAGAAGAAAACGAGGCATGGCGGTTTATTTATCTAAATATCAACCTTACATGCGGTAAGTTTTTGCTACGACTCCTCCCGGGAAAGCCTTTACATCCACCAACTTCAGGTAAAGCGGTATTGCAAGATCGGTAAAGATTGGTAACCCCGAACCCAATGCGACGGGATGGATGGCCAGGTGGTATTCATCAATGAGACCCGCTGCTGTGAGGCTCCGCATAAATCCCGCGCCGCCATGTGCTAAGATCGGTTTCCCCGGCTCGGCTTTGAGTTCCCTGATCCCCTCGGCAAGATCGCCGTCGAAAACCCGCGCCGCGGGCCAGGAGGCCGCGGCGGGCGACTGCTCCGCAGTTGTCGTATGCCCCGGATCGATGCCTTTATATCCTTTTTTGGTAAAGAGGGCCTTGGGGATCTCGTTCATCGGCGAGGCAAAAGGCCCGGTCGCAGTCGGCCAGTAAGAGGCCATAACCTCAAACGTCTTGCTGCCCATGATATGCAGTCCTGCCGTCCGGCATAACCCGACAGCCCAGGCCTTTGACTCCTCGTCTCCGGTCTTGAAGATCCAATCATTCTCGCCACTGGCGCCGCTTACGAAACCGTCGACCGACATCGACATCTTCATGATCAACTTTCGCATAACTATAAATTTGTTTTTTAAAATAAATCTTTTCCTTCTTCAATATTAATAGCAGTCATTAGAGGCCTTTTTTTCATCATGAAATAATTGATTACTATTTTTGAAGTCATTTGCTGGCGACCATGGTGAGTAAATATTCGTCCAGATTGCGCATGCCCGCAGCAAGGCCTTTCTCATAATAGCCCCCTGCTATGAACTGTTCAAGTTCGGCAAGGCTCGCCATTTTTTTGACAATTTGAACGGTAGTTTTTTCGGCCCCGGCTTTGAAAGAGTTCTTGGTCAGGGAGAAGGTAAAGCCAGTATTGATGGCATTTCCATTTTCATCGGAAAAGGAATTCTTTGTGGTGAAACTGGACTTGGGTTGGATTTCGACAAACTCCGCCAAACTCCAGCGGACGGCGACATTCTCGGGTGAGATCATGGCATACAACCAACGTCCGCCTTCCCGGAAATCCATTTCCTTTGTTTGGACCCGGAACGGTTTGGGACCCATCCACTGGTCAAGGATTTCCGCCTTCGTAAAGGCATCCCAGACGAGATCGAGATCGGCAGCGAATTCCCGCGTAACATAAATTGTTGCCATGGCTTTGTCTACGGTGAAATCAAATAGCAGGTTCATTTTTTCATATTTTTGAGGGTGTACAATACTTGATCGAGTTGTTGGAAACTTTCTTCCATCATCTTCTGGAACTGGTCGAGCCAGATATCGATTTCTTTCATTTTATCGATTTTTAGTTCATAAAAGATTTCCCTGCCTTCTTGCTTTTGGGCCAGGAGGTTGCATTCGGACAGGATGCGCAAATGTTTGGATATGGACTGGCGGGTGATGTCGAAGTGTTCCGCAATGGCGTTGGGGGTCATCGCCTGCACGGCGATCAGGACGAGGATCGCTCGTCGGGTGGGGTCTGCAATGGCTTGAAAAATGTCGCGTCTCATGAATGTTAATTAAGAAGCCGATCGGTTGCAAATATACGTGCAGCCGATCGGCTTCGCAAAAATTTTTTTTAACGGGGGAATTTGTCCGGTGATTTCGAAAACAATGTACAAAGGGCCGCAGTATTTGCGGCCCTTTGTAACTGTTTGAATTTCAAGTGTTGCAAAGGATGCGATGCTTTTAATTTTCTTTTTTTATGCTTACGATTCGGGATAGTTCATTTTTATAAATCAATTACCGTCTACAATCTTATTGGCAATTACCTGAAAGTTGTTTAATCCGGTATCTTTCGAAATATGATAAACAGGACAGGGGCGGTTTTTCTTTGCATCATTCAATCAAATTAAAACTCCACATTGATAACCATTTGCAATTAAAAGTTTAATTATTTCATCAGATCACCTTTTTCATTCTGAGCCTCAACCCCATATCGTATTGCCGCTTCAAGTATATCAATGTTTATGTCTTTTAGAGTTTTGAACCTAATGCAATATCCGGTCACATTCGCCTTCCCCATTTTTTTTCCATACGTTTGGGCTAAGTATGTCTTATCATTTATACCAAGGATATAGACAGATATTCCGGTTTTGTTTGCACTTATACCAATTTGAAAAAACTCTCTGGTTTTTCCATTAGCATATTTTATTTTCTGAAAACCATATCCAATAGTAGGGTTACTGATAGTTTTATTTTCGCTGTTTTTACCATCGTCGAACCATAATTTACATTCTGGTAACACTTGAAGTATGAGTCGGTGCAACTCTTGCATGTCACTACGTTTTGGTTCAGATTGGCTGGTAATATACTTTTTGATTTGTTCTTGTACGTTCATATAAAATATTAAATTACGTGTAGCTTACTTTGTCAGGTAGGTCTGTAATTCAAAGGTGTCGGTTATGATGAAGTATGATGATAAAACAATTTTGAAGGGAGTGCCAATAAGAAAAAATGGTAGAGTTGCCATCTAGAATGATCTAATTTATCGGCATCACGGTCTTTCCATTGATAATAAATGGTTTGCCCTCTTTGTGCATTTCTTTTTTTATGCCGAGCAAGACATCATCCAGGCAAATTTCAGATTTATTCTTTTCCAAAGCCTTCAAACAGGAATACTGTACGATGTTAATGATATTTCCGCCGGAGAGTTCATATTTCTTAACTAGTTCAGGAACATTCTGATCGTTGGAAAAACCAATATGCTGTGGAAAAGATTTTTTCCAAATGAGCGCGCGGTCCTCTTCCGAAGGAAGCGTGAACCGGATGATGGCATTAAATCTCCGGATAAATGCGTCGTCAATATTGTTTTTCATGTTGGAGGCCAGGATCACCAACCCATCGAAATCTTCCATTCGTTGCAACAGGTAAGACACTTCCTGGTTGGCATATTTATCATGGGCATCGCGTACACCGGTTCGTTTGCCAAACAACGCATCGGCTTCGTCGAAAAATAAGATCCAGTTCCTTGACTCGGCCCGCGCGAAAAGATTCTCCAGATTTTTCTCCGTTTCTCCAATATATTTGGAGACGACCATGGACAAATCAATTTTATACACATCCCGGTTCGTATAATTCCCCAGGAGGCTCGCAGTAAGTGTTTTACCGGTGCCCGGAGGTCCATGAAACAGTACCCGATAGCCTTTTTTCAACCGGTTTTGCATACCCCATTCTTTCAGCAAGGTGTCTGAATGCAATAACCATTGTTCCAGTTCTTTTACGTTTTGCATCAGCTCTTCGCTGAGCACCAGGTCTTCCCATTCCAATTCAGTTTTGATCAGACGCGCAGGAAAACTGGAACTGAAATGAGGTCTGCTGATTTTTCCTGCCGTAAACAACTCTACGTATTCCTGCGAAAGCACCAGTTTGCCACTCATGATGGGTTCACCGGCGGGAACATCCTCCAGCCATAAAACCCTCTTTTTTACAAACAGGTGTTCGGCTTCAAAAAATTGCTGCAATTGAAATCTGCGTTGATAATTTTCGCCAGCCAGCAGGAACAAAGCTGTTTCTCCGGTTGGAATAAATCCCCGGAAATTTTTTCCGCGCACACCACCTATCGATGGCATGTCAGAGGAGTCCTTCAGCATGTCCTGGATCGTTTCGTCAAACAGTCCGGGTTTCACATGCGGCGCCAGGGCAATCCAAAGCAGGATGATTTCTTCTGCTTTCAGCTGATGCTGCCGGGCAAATCCAATCATATTCAGCTGCCAGGAATCGGGCTGTGGGAACAGCGGCTCTTCTACTATTGTACCCTGCTGAAGATCGATCCGGTACTTTACCAACGCTTGAATAAATGCCAGCTCAGGGGGCAAT
>DATHGW010000026.1:0-2652 GCA_035317445.1 Puia sp. | reverse complement strand
CAATTGGCCGATATACTGGGTGAACAGGGCTACAGTGTGGCAAGAAGGACCATCGCCAAATACCGTGACCAGTTGCACATACCGGTTGCTCAAATGAGGGCTTTCTCTTTATAAATACAGACAGTAACAATTGAACACAAAATCAAATTAACTATTATGAAAAGAATACTGGTTATTGATGACGACAGGGACATCTGCCTGCTGCTGAACCGCTTTCTCACCCGAAAAGGATACCATGTAACGGAGATGTATACGGGGAAAAAAGCCCTGGCCTTTCTTGAAACAGGGAAACCCGACCTGATCATGTGTGATTTCAGGCTCGAAGATATGGATGCAACCATCCTGTTGTCCAGCATTAAGGCTAAATATCCCGATCTTCCGGTAATCATCATAACCGGGTACAGCGACATGCGGACGGCTGTTAAGGTGATGAAAATGGGCGCCTACGATTATATTACCAAACCCTTGCTGCCCGACGAAATTATCTTTACAATACAACAGGCGCTCGAACACAATGAAAAAAAGCCTGAGGACCAGGGAGCCCCTAATAAGAAAATCGCAAAACCGGTATTAGATGAAAAAGAGGCACTGACTTATTCGGGTCAGTATATTTTTGGCAACACCGAATCCTTTCGAAAAATTCTTAAGCAGGTCAACCTGGTTGGTCCGACCAATTACAGTGTGATCGTCTACGGTGAAACCGGCAGCGGAAAGGAATCGATTGCGCAGGAAATTCACAAACGCAGCAGGCGTCACGATAAACCCTTTATCGCTATCGATTGTGGATCCTTATCAAAAGAGCTTGCGGCCAGCGAATTATTCGGTCATGAAAAGGGGTCATTCACGGGCGCGCTCAATCAAAAAATCGGGTCATTTGAGACGGCAAACGGGGGCACCATATTTTTGGATGAAGTCGCCAATCTCTCCTACGATATCCAGGTTTCTTTGTTGCGCGTTGTGCAGGAAAGAAGGATGCGCAGGGTAGGAGGGGTGAAGGATATTGACCTTGACGTGAGGATTATCGTGGCCAGTAATGAATTGCTTTGGAATGCAACGCACAGTAAGAGATTCAGGGAAGATCTCTACCACCGGTTCAATGAATTTTCCATTAATGTTCCCCCATTGCGGGAGCGAAAGGACGACATCCTGCTTTTTGCCAATCATTTTCTGCAGGCAACCAACCAGGAACTGGAAAAACAAGTGAAAGGATTTTCACCCGAGGTGGAAGAAATATTCAAGAATTATGTATGGTATGGCAACCTTAGGGAACTCAAAAATGTGGTGAAACGTGCGGCGCTGCTTACCGAGTCGGAATATATCGAACCCCGTTCACTTCCTTTTGAAATTTCCAATTTCAGCAAACTACAGTTTGCTGATGCCAATCCTTCGTTTACGTCGGTTCAGCCGGCCGCTCACAGTGATTCCATTTTGCGATCCACCAAGTACGTGGTGAATGAAACTTCTTTGAAGGAAGCGAGCATCGATGCAGAATATGAAATGATCCTGCAGGCGCTGAAGGAATCCAATTACAATAAGAGCAGGGCTGCACAGTTGTTAAAAATAGATCGGAAAACACTCTACAATAAAATGACCCAGTATGAGGAGTTGAAGAACCATTGAGGCTTCCTGTAGATCAAATTCTACGATGTTCACCTGGAAAGATGAATTATCCCTCGAAATAAAATGGTATGTATTTTGAAAGGACAAATGTACAAGAAACGCGGAACAGCGTCCCGGCAGTAAAAAAGCGACGGCGATGACAATGCAGGATTTTGACTATATGGACGGCATAGCAAAGACAGAAATACTCTCTTTAATGGGAATTTTCCTGGGAACCAGGAGAGACGGCTGTTTCCGCATTTCTTTGTACCAGGTCGAGAATTTTTATGTGGAACTGTATTATCACCTCAGCCAGGGCTGCTATGTCAGTCTGCGGAGTTTTGAAGATGTCGGCGGACTGAATCCTTACCTGGAAGACATTGACATCTCTGCCATTTATGCTAGTCCCCGATAGCATTTCGCCAGGCTCACGGTGATGAATGACTGAATTTAATTAATCAGGACGAATTGTTCTCCCCCCAGTCTATATTTATTCTCCAAATCGCGCAATTTTCTTCGCAATTTTAGGCATCCTAAAAATTATTTACATCTGATAGTACTTTAGTTATGCAATATAATTGTATGGTAAACAATTATATAGTATCGTACGTTAATAACATTAAAATTAAATGTAATATTATATTTTTTATTGATTTGTTATTTATATGTAAATTGCACCTACTCCGACTTAATATTAGATATTTTTTATTATTAAATTTAAAATGACTGAACTATGAGTAAAATCACACTAAAAAATGCAGCGCCTTTTGTGCTGCTCATCCTTGTCTCCATTGCTGCTATTTTTGTTCCGACATTACCCAATTTCGATGACGGAAAGTATAATGGAGCCGATGTTGCCTGGCTCATAGTGGCCACGGCCCTTGTATTTCTGATGACTCCGGGACTTGCATTTTTTTATGGGGGTATGGTTCACCGTAAGAACGTCATCTCCACCATGATCAAGAGCCTGATTGCAGCCGGCGTGGTGAGCGTGCTGTGGGTCGTAGTAGGATATAGCCTGGCTTTTGGCAAAGATATCAACGGAGTGATCGG
>DATHGW010000025.1:0-2614 GCA_035317445.1 Puia sp. | reverse complement strand
CAGCGCTTCTTCCCTGGTAAAACATTCGTGATCTGTACTGATGCCGGCATCAGCATACTGTTTGGCCAGCATCCCCCTTAATCCCGGTGCGTGGCCGTCTACCGGTTTTCCCAGCGCATGGGCAGCATTTATTTTTTGCATCACTTGCGGGTCGTGATGCAACACGCCCGGAAAGTTCATCATTTCACTCAGGTATTTTATTTCCGGCCGTTCAAGCAGGGATCGTACATCATTTGCGTCCAGTGAGGCGCCTGCCGTTTCAAAAACAGTGGCGGGCACACAACTCGGCGCACCAAAATTGAATTTGAAAGGCACTTTTTTCCCATTTTCGATCATGAATTCAACGCCTGCCAATCCGCATACATTGGCAATTTCATGCGGGTCGCTGACTGTGGATACCGTACCATGCACAACGGCAAGCCGGGCAAATTCAGATGGGATCAGCATAGAACTTTCTATGTGAACGTGTGCATCGATAAAACCGGGCAAAATATAGGGCAGGTCGTTGCGCTCTATATCCTGGTCCCCGGTCAGCGGCCTTATGGACCCGATTCTTCCCCCTTGTATGGTCAATTCTGCCGGATAAATTATTTTCGCTAAAATATCCACCAGCTTACCTTTTATCTGTACATTCATACCCATTCTTTCTACTGGAAAATTAAGTAATTAATCGCCAGGCCAGGTAAAAGCCACCGGATAGAGGAGGATGTTTATTTTTGTTGGTATTATATAAAAAATTAAAAACTGAAAAATGAAAACGTTGAAATTAGGATTGCTCTCTTTGATCGGGCTGTTGAGCATGCAGCTGGTGCAGGCGCAAACCGCCGATGAGATCATAACCAAGCACATCGATGCCATTGGCGGAAAAGATAAGATCAATGCGGTTAAAACGATCACCTTGGAAAGTACGCTGGAAGTGATGGGTAATGAAGCGCCATCCAGTACCATTATCGTCAACGGAAAGGGATATAAATCAGAAACCGATTTTAACGGTCAGAAAATCATCAACGTCATCACCGACAATGGTGGCTGGATGCTGAACCCGATGATGGGACAAACCTCACCGGAAGCACTACCTGCTGAACAGGCAAAGGCAGGCCGGGCTCAGTTGCAGATCGGCGGACCTTTGTTTGACTATGCAGCCAAAGGCAATAAGGTGGAACTGCAGGGTAAGGAAAATGTAGGTACCGTCAACGCGTACAAGATCAAAGTGACCACGAAGGATAGTGCGGAATCCACCTATTATATAGATCCCACTACTTATTATATTCTCAAGGCAGTGAACAAAAGCATCGCACCGGGACAGGAAGGCGAAACTTCTGTAACTTTTTCCAATTATCAGAAAACAGAAATGGGATATGTATTTCCCATGGCCCAGGAGATTACGCTGCCACAGGGCATTACGCTGAGCATTACGCATAAAAAAATTGAAATCAATAAAGACGTTGATCCAAAAGTCTTCGATATGCCTAAGTCGTAGGATGTTTGTGTCCGCACGGGCGATTGAACCAACGCTACACTATTTTGCAGGAGATGCCGGAAACCTTCCGGCATTTTTTGTGTCATAAACTTTATCTTGCTGCTCAATAAAAAAAATCCTTGTTCTCATGATGGGTTTTTTCAAAGGGACCAATTCAAAATTTGTATACTTAAAAAAATCTTTTGGCCGGCGTGCGTTTTCGCTGCTGGATATTGGTGCAGGCAATCATTCCGCCTCCAAGACCGTGGCCCTTTTTCCATCCTGCGCATACTACGGGGTGGATATGAGTAAGGATTATAATAACAGCGAAGCAGATTTTGCCGCGATGAAAGGGTTTTATGAGATGGATCTCACCCGGCTTGATTTCAGTTTAATCCCGGATGCTTTTTTTGACGGAATTTGGATCGTGCATGTGATCGAGCATTTGTCGAACGGAGAACAGGTGCTTGAAGGGTTGATGACCAAATTAAAGCCAGGCGGTTTCATGTATTTAGAATACCCTGGATCCAAAAGCACCCGGCTTCCTAAAATGCATGGGACCCTTAATTTTTATGATGACCCCACGCATGTCCGTATCTATACTGTGGCGGATTTAAGTAGGATGTTTAAAAAACACGGATTTACTGTTGTAGCCAGCGGCACGCGGAGGAACTGGTATTTTATCCTCGCCATGCCATTGCGTGTAGTTGGACATTGGCTGAGAGGAAAGAAATTAATTGGGAATATTTTCTGGGATCTGTTGGGATTTGCAGAATTTTTGTACTTGAAGAGAGAAAATAGAAAATAGAGAGTAGAGAATAGAGACGAGAGAATAGCCATTAGTGAATAATCCTTCTGTTTCCCTATTCTCTATTTTCTATTCTCTACTCTCTATTGAGCCCCGGCCTTCTTTCTTCGGTCCTCTTGACGGACTGTTCATTTCTCCAGGCCTCAATTTTTTTGGGGTCGCCGCCGAGCAATATTTCCGGCACTTTCCATCCCCTGAAATCAGCTGGCCTGGTGTAGACGGGCGGCGCCAGCAGATCATCCTGGAAGGAATCAAAAAGAGCGGATGTCTCATCATTCAATACGCCGGGGATCAGCCTGCCAATGGCATCAACTACGATGGCGGCAGGTAGTTCTCCCCCGCTCAGG
>DATHGW010000024.1:0-2122 GCA_035317445.1 Puia sp. | reverse complement strand
TGACCACTTTGTCTCCTATCTTCCATTCTTTCACTCTGGCTCCCGTTTCTACAATAAAACCTGCAAATTCATGGCCCAGAACGACCGGATAATTTACCGGCCAGCTATGGCTTGCCATCCATTGATGCAAGTCACTTCCGCAAACACCCACATTCATCACTTCGAGCAGCACATCGTCTTCTCCGATGACCGGTTTGGGTATTTCCCTGACTTCAACTGATCCTTTTTCGCGGGAGAAGTTTACGACTGCAGCAGAATGAATTCTTGTTTCCATTTATGCAATAAAGCTAAATATTAGAATCCATTCATTGCTGAGGAAGATTTTCCTTTTCATATGCAATGTTTTAATGGTAGACTGATTGCATACAAAGCTAAGCTGGCGGGGGATTTTTGCTGAGGTGCGAAAGCGACAATCTAAGGGTGAAACGCGGCAATGGTATCCGCTGCTGGTTATGCCCTGTTCTGCATCGTGACCAGCGTGGCAATTTTGTTATGCAGGTCTTCGGGGCGGAAGGGCTTGGGTACAAATTCTTTGAAACCTTTTTGAATCAGGTCGGCACGCATGTTGTCGTACACTGCAGCAGTAAAGGCGATGGCTGGGATCAGCGGGTTGATCTTCTTGATCTCTCCCAATGCTGTTATTCCATCCATTTCGGGCATTTCCAGGTCGATCAATACGAGGTCGAAACTATTCTTGCTGAATAAATCAACGGCCTCCTTGCCATTATAGGCCTCTTTTACTTCAATACCCCATTTGGTCAGGAATCGTTTGGCGATGGACATATTCACCATATTGTCTTCGGCGATCAGCACCCTGACCCCGGTGAGTTCGGTCAACTGCTTCACTCTGTCCTCGTCGATATACCTCTTCCTGTTCTCATTGATGTCCAGTTTCAGGGTAAAATGGAACGTACTTCCTTTTCCTTCTTCACTTTCCAGCAATAAATCACCATGAAATAAATTGACGAGTTTTTTTGTGATGGATAATCCAAGGCCCGTGCCACCATACTTACGCGTAGTATTTACATCGGCCTGCGTGAAGCTCTCAAAAATCTCCTGTTGTTTATTGGCAGGAATGCCGATGCCGCTATCTTTTACCATGAACTGTATAGTAGCTTTCTGGCTGGTAGAAAATACTTTTCTTGCCACCAGGGTGATTTCTCCGTGGTGCGTAAACTTAATGGCATTCGACAACAGGTTGCTGAACACCTGGTTCAGCCTGGTTTCGTCTGTCATGAATTCCACATCCAGGCTCTCATCAATATCCGTCTTAAACCGCAATCCCTTGGCATGGGCCTGGGCGGAGAATTGAACGGTTATCTTTTGTAAAAACTGTTTCATGTCTACCGGGTCCTGTCCCAATTGAAGCTTACCGGCTTCAATTTTGTTGAAATCGAGGATCTCGTTGATGAGCATCATCATGTGTTCCGAAGAATATTTCAGAATATCCATGTGTGATTTCTGCTCCTGCAAATGGGTTTCCTGTAACAGGAGGTTCGAAGCCCCAATGATACCGTTGAGGGGTGTGCGCAGTTCATGGCTCATGTTAGACAGGAACCTGGATTTGGCCTGCGACGCCACTTCCGCTTTTTGCTTGGCTTTCATCAACTCAAATTGTGCACTCTTGATTTCGGACATATCCAGGATACTGATCTTCAGAAAACGGTTGCCCTCATCCAAAAAGGGAACGATGTTGACAAAAGCAAAAAATGTTCGCTCATGCTTTGACGTGAAAGCGAGCTCTCCCTGCCAGTTCTTACTGGTATTGCCAGACAGGTCTTCTTCTATTTTATTAAACAGCTTGATGTGTTCTTTGGTAAACCAGTTTTCAATATGGGTGCCCTCGATCTCTTTCTTATTTTCAATTTCGAACAGTTCCACAGCCCTGTTGTTACAACCTGCAATCGTCCTTCTTTGAGCGTCCATGATGAATACGCCATCCAGGGAGGTATTGTAAATGGTATCGACGAATTGTTTTTCCTGTAGAATGGCCATTTCATTGTCCCGGTTGACCCTGAGGATGACATAAGAGAAAAATGTGGTCAGCACCAGTGCGATGGCGAGGTTGCTGTTGTACAAACGCAGAAACATGCCTACGATCCTGACCTGGTAATGATTCTCT
>DATHGW010000023.1:0-5306 GCA_035317445.1 Puia sp. | reverse complement strand
CCATCTGACCACAGCATACAATATTGCGGCCGTGCAATATGACCTGATGCGTTGGTGCGGGGTAAAAAATGACGCTTCGATTGCCATTGGATCCCTGACGGCGCTCGGTTATATGTCGATCATAGAAGTGCTGGATGGATTCTCTTCCAAATGGGGGTTTTCCAATGGCGACATGCTGGCCAATATCTTAGGTAGCGCGCTGTTTGCGGCACAGCAAAAGGGCTGGGGAGAGCAACGCATCTCACTGAAATTCTCCTATCATGCGACGATCTATCCCGGTTATTATCCCGAGGAATTGGGAAAGAACCGGATCTCCAGGATTTTGAAGGACTATAACGGGCAAACCTACTGGCTGTCGTTCAATATAAAATCTTTTTTGTCCGCAAAAAATGATTTTCCATCCTGGCTGAACATGAGTGCAGGCTATGGCGCCGAAGGAATGATCGGGGCTACCCAGAATCCGGAGACCCTCTCTGGTAAGACCATACCTTATACCAGGCGTTTCAGGCAGTTTTACCTGGCCCCTGACGCCGACCTGCTGCGGGTTAGTTCCGAAAGCGGGTTTTTCAATACGGCCTCGTATTTTACCCGTTTTATCAAGGTTCCGGCTCCGGCATTGGAGTGGAATACCCTGAAACGACTGACATTTCACCCGGTTTATTTTTGAATTGGCGCAGATTCTGCTGTTATAACGTTGTCTTCACAAAAAAAGGCAATAAATTTGTTCCTCCATCCTACGAAGATCCCACCACGACCCTTTTAGTTAACTGGAGATATGAACAAGTATTTATTGTTAAGAAGCAATAAGCAAACGGGTCCGTATACCGTAGAGGAACTCCAAACCATGGGTCTGAAAGCATATGACCTCGTATGGGTAGAAGGGAAAAGTGCGGCCTGGCGTTATCCTGGTGAAATTGAAGAGCTAAAATCATTCTCTCCCTTGGTTGAAGAACAACCTTATGATCGCTTTTTCAAGAAGCCTACACAAATCAATCAACCTTTATTCAGTAATACACAATCAGCATACGCTCCGAGGGAAGAACGGAATTTTTCTACGCCCCGAAAGGAACAGGAATCAAATAAATCAGCACAGAGTCCTGTCTATGTCAACTTGCCGGCTAGTAAAAATACTAGGCAGGAGGAGGAAACTGATCCAAGACTTGTAGTCAAAAAACTACCGGTTCCGAAACAATCCGGCACCCCTCCCATAGAGTACCGGGACTTCCAGGAACTAGCCTTTGGTCCTGGTCTTAAGACGATGGCAGGGGATTCGATAAGTGAGGAAAAATTTTCACCATCTTATCCTGAAAGCAGGAAAAATTATTCCCAAAAAACTCCCGAAGCAGGCCCCGGCGGCGGATCAGTAAAAAATTTTATCCGTCCATTTGCCATCGGTTTTGGATTAGCTGCTTTCCTGGGTATCGGGGTTTTCATTGGCATCAGCATCAACAACCGAAAAAACCTAACGTCTAAAGATTTGGCCCAAAAGGAGGATGTGGAGAGCCGTGGTCAGCAAGCGTTGTATCGTCCTGTTAAGACTCCGGTGGTTGTGCCTCCTGTTACGCAGAATGATAAATCCGCTGTAAACAACAACCTGCTTTCTGACAATGATCAACAGGCCGTAAATGAAACCGTGCTGCCGACTGAAAAGAAAAAAAATAAATCCAAACAAAAAACTGCTGACAGCCTGCAATTCATGAAACCTAAGGTGGCTGTGGATTCCAGCGCTATGTCGGCGGTAAAAAATATTGTACATGCCACAGAATCGGAGCAGGTCAGGAAGGATGCGGTCAAAAACAAGATTGCCGAACTTGTTTCCGTGAGCGGCAATAAATACAACGTGGGGACATTTGGCGGCATATCCGAACTGCAACTGAGCATTAGCAATAAATCCCTCTATCCGCTTGACCTGGTGGTCGTGGAGGTACAATATATCCAAAGCAATAAGAAAATATTCAAGACGGAGAACGTCTATTTCCGCAATATCAGCGCGGGTTCCACGATCATGGAAGAGGCCCCCAAAAGCCCCAGGGGCATTAAAGTACAATACAGGATCACGCTCATCAATTCCAGGGAACTGGGATTATCTTACACAGGCAGCTGATCTCCCGATCATGCTAACAATAAAATCACAAATGAATTCCTCACATTTTTTCATCTTGGCATAGTAGTTGAATTTAGGGGTATTGTATTTAATTTATGGCATACTCCTTCAGCTGGCTTTTACAAAAGACAATATGATTAGTTGGTCAGGAATTACGATGAAAAAATTTTGAATCATGAGAAAGGCGCGGTTGGAACTGTTGTTGATCGTTATTGCTATTATAGGCATACACAGCTTCCGGAATAGTCAGGGCGGCTTCATCAATGGCAAACTGTATCCGAATAGTGCGGGGGAGTCCGTACTAGCCATCAGCGGCAAGGATTCAGTGAAGTCAATGAGCAAGAATGGCTATTTTGGAATGAGGGTTAAGCCGGGAACCTGGAAAGTGGTGATATCCGATAAGGAACAAGTGACGAATGTAGTGCGCGAGCACTTGCTGGTGAACGAAGGACAAAACATCAACCTGGGCGAAATCAGGTTGTCGGAATAGATTTGATGAGATATCAGGGACAGTATCGAAACATGGGGCAAGATCAGTCGGTGTAACGCCGGCTGATTTTTTTTGGCTAGTGGTGAATGGCGAGTAGCTAGTAGCGAGTGGCTAGTGGTGGTGACTCATCGGAAAAAAAATTACTCGCCACTCCCTACTAGCTACTCGCCATTCACCACTAGCCACTTCCTACTCGCCTTTCGGCTCGCCGCACAGATTTTTGTCCTAACATTGTTTCATGAAAAAAACAGTGTTGTTCGGCGCGGGGAAATCCTCCACCTGCCTGATTGACTATCTCATCAAAGAATCTTCGCTCCAGGGTTGGCAATTAACAGTTGCCGATGGAAACCCAGGGGCCGCCGCATCCCGGACCGGTAAAGCGGCTCATGTTTACCCTGTGGATCTGAATGTTGAAAATGCAGCGCAACGAAGGACCTTGGTTCAGGATGCGGATCTGGTCATTTCTTTATTGCCCCCCTCCCTCCATTTCCTTATTGCACAGGACTGTATTGAATTTAACAAGAGCCTGTTGACAGCTTCCTACGTTGATGACCGGATCGGGAAACTGCGCGGGGAAATTGAAAAAAGGAAATTGCTGTTTCTTTGTGAAATGGGGCTCGATCCGGGGATTGACCACATGAGCGCGATGCAATTGATTCACCAGGTGAAGGCTGCGGGTGGAAAGATCCAGGCTTTTCGATCCCATACCGGCGGACTGGTCGCCCCGGAAAGTGATGATAATCCCTGGCATTATAAGATCAGCTGGAACCCGAGAAATATCGTAACGGCTGGCAGCGCAGGCGCCGTATATAAGGAAGATGGCCACATCCGGAATATACCCTATACGGAACTGTTTGACGCCTGTCCAACCGTTTCGATCAGCGGGCTGGGACAATTAGCGTTCTATCCTAACCGTGATTCACTGGCTTACATGCCTGTTTATGCATTGGAAAACGCTGCCACATTCATTCGCACCACGTTGCGCCATCCGGAATTCTGCGGGCATTGGAAATATATCGTAAAAGCCGGACTAACGAATGACCAGCAACCCATTCGGGTGCAAGGACTGAACTTTAAACGGTGGTCTGCGCCGATTGAACCCTATCTGATGAAAGAAAACAGGGGACTTTTCGAATGGCTGGGTTTTTTTGATGAAGCCCCTGTACCCGCTAATGCAAAGGTCTCCGCCGACATTTTGCAATTCCTCCTCGAAACAAAATGGGTGATGAAGCCAGAGGATAAGGACATGATCGTGATGTTGCATGAAATCGATTACGAATTAGGTAACGCAATCCGTTCGCTTAAAAGCAGTCTCATCGTAAAAGGCGAAAACAATGTGAGAACAGCCATGGCAAAAACGGTGGGACTACCCTTAGGCATTGCGGCCAAATTAATTTTGCTCGGGAAAATACATCTTACGGGGTTACATATCCCCATTCTTCCGGAAATCTATGAACCTGTGTTGGAAGAATTGAAAATGCATGGGATTGTCTTTGTTGAAAGTTGATAAGTTGACTGGTTGATAAGTTGAGTCTAGAGCCTTGTCATTCCGAGCGGAGCGAGGAATCAGTCGTGAGGCGGCTTACGGTAACTCCTGATTCCTCGCTCCGCTCGGAATGACAGCCTTTTTGGACTCCTGAGTCAACTTATCAACTCAATTGACTTCAATATGCTGCGTGTTCAAAATCTTGTATTCGATGTCGCGAAAAATGAGGATGTATTTCCCCCGCTTCAGGTACAAAAGATAATTGCCATTTTTTGACGGAATATAGGTTTGGTCTGCCGGGATCACCTGCGGCGGCTTGGCACCAAAGGATTCCAGCTGGTAATAGGCCTGCACCAGGAATGTACTTTTGTTTGGTGATTTAACATAGAGCGGCTGCCTCCTACCTCCGAGGCTCAGCCAGACCGGTCTTGCATCCCGGTAAGTGGTTCGGGGATGGATGACCACAAGATCATACAAAGTGCTTCCGGTTACATTGATGGGCTGATCGTCTGCAAGGGCGATGGACGGAGAAGAAAGGGAAAACTGCTGCACATAACTGTCATAAAAATATTTTCCGTAGCCAAAATTGCTTTCTTCTGTCATGTCCGTTTGATCAATGGTCAGCGGATCGATACCGGATATTTTTTTAAAGGTCATGGCCATGGGGATATATTCGGCCGTTAGGTTCTTCTCTGCGATATGGGCATTTCCTGCCAGGACAAGAATCCTCGCTGTGGAATCCGCTTCGATGACCTTATAAATATTTTGCGCCTGGATGGAATCGCGCTGGCTGGGGCTGTGCATGAGCGCCATCGTGTCTTCATACGACACGAGGTGATAACCGATGCTCAATGCCGTCCGGATCAGTTCGCCGGCAACCGGCTCCGCGCAATAATGACCGGTGAGGGGAGTCAGCTTTTCCAGGTCATGATTCGTGTAATTGTTCAGCATTTCCATAGCCAGGTAACGATAGCCTTTTTTATAGAGGTCATCCAGCAGCGTCACGACGAAGGCCCGGTGGAGGGGTTTGTTGTGGGCCTCATTGATCATGATGACCTGCGTGTTCCGGGCGGCGAATGAAATATACCTTCTTGCATCTACATGTTGCAGGTTCTTGTAACCAGAAAGAATTTTCGCGATCTGTCTTTTAGCAACCTCATCTACCGGTGTGGTATAGGTGATGTCCTGGTAATACAGGGCGCTTCCATAATCCTGAGTAAAGGAGA
>DATHGW010000022.1:0-3592 GCA_035317445.1 Puia sp. | reverse complement strand
CAAAAAATTCACGGGTCTCTTCAATCCAGGGTTTGGTTGCCTTCATCGTCCCGGCAATATTCTCACTATGATGGTAACGGATCCAGTCCAACACGCCATTGGCGCAGAAAAATTTGTATACAGCATAGACGGCATACAATGCAATTCCGGCCCAGGTAGCCAAAGGATAGAACCTGTTGCTGGCGGCCAATGCACAAAGCACCGCGGCATACATGTAAATCGGGATCCAGACATACGGATCCGGATCATTGTACTGCAAGGCCGCAAAAATAACAAACACAACGCAAAAGAAAATATTTAAGATTTTCATTAACATTATTAAATGTACTAATTTTCACAAATCTATATTCACTATACTTATAAAACTGCTGTATGAAAAAACTGCTAATTGTCACTTTGAGTCTATTGCAAGGCGCACAAATTTTTTCCCAATCAACCGCAGCGGGCATAGCAATCATCCCGGAGCCCGTGAAACTGGTAACGAGTCAGGGATTTTTTGTTCTTCCCAGGGTCAGTACGATTGAAATTTCTTCAGCTCCTGAATTGAAGGAAGTTGCCAATTCGCTTAAGCAGCATTTGTCTGTTCCCACAGGATATTCAGTGCAGGTCAGTGCCAATAACCCCGCAGCCAGTATCCGGCTGATCCTCAACAAGACTGCCGACAACAGCCTCGGCAATGAAGGATATACATTATCGGTAACGCCAAAAGCGGTGGTGATCAGGGCAAACCGGCCTGCAGGATTATTCTACGGCGTTCAATCGCTTTTGCAATTGTTTCCAAAAGAAATTGAGGGTAAAGCAGCGGTTAAGAACCAGGACTGGAAAATACCTGCTGTTGAAATAACAGATTACCCCCGATTCACCTGGCGCGGGTTAATGTTTGATGTATCGCGCCATTTTTTTACCAAGGAAGAGGTGAAAGATTTCATCGATGAAATGGTCAAATACAAATATAACCTGCTCCACATGCACCTGACAGATGATGAGGGTTGGCGCGTTGAGATCAAAAGCTTACCGAGACTTACAGAAGTGGGCGCGTGGAATGTGAAGAAAGTGGGAACCTTTGGAGAGTTTTCCGTTCCGGACTCTACAGAACCCCGCACCTATGGCGGATTCTACACCCAGGATGATATCAAAGAACTGGTTCAATATGCCAAGAGCCGTTTCGTGGATATCCTGCCTGAGGTGGATGTTCCGGGCCATAGTCTCTCCGCTGTGGTTGCATACCCGGATCTCTCCTGTACCCCCGGAGTCGAAAAATACAGGGTGCGCTCAGGTGAAAAAATCATGAATTGGGATGGTGGAATGACCGCACTTGTTGACAATACACTTTGCCCTGCAAATGAAAAAGTATATGTTTTCCTCGACAAAGTCTTTACCGAACTCGCTCAACTGTTTCCGTTCGGATATATCCATGTGGGTGGTGACGAATGCGCGAAGAATTTCTGGGAACAAAGTGATGCCGTCAAACAATTGGCCCAGAAAGAAGGACTGAAGGACATGATGGAAGTGCAAAGTTATTTTGAAAAACGCATTGAGAAGATCGTTCAATCAAAAGGCAAGAAAGTGATTGGCTGGGACGAGATCCTCGAAGGCGGATTGGCGCCCAGCGCGGCCGTGATGAGCTGGAGGGGAATCAAAGGAGGTATCGAAGCAGCGCACCTGGGGCATGAAGTTGTGATGAGCCCTACTACTTTTGTCTATTTGGACTATATGCAGAGTGACCGCGTGATTGAACCTCCCGTATATGCAACCCTTCGGCTAAAAAAATCTTATGAGTTTGAACCTGTTCCCGATGGCGTTGATGCTAAACTCATCAAAGGTGGTCAGGCCAATTTATGGACAGAGCAGGTCTACAATATGCGTCACCTGGAGTACATGCTGTGGCCGCGGGCTCTCGCTGTGGCAGAATGCGTTTGGTCGCCCAGGGAAAAAAGAAATTGGAATGATTTTGTCCGCAGAACAGAGGCGCAGTTTGGACGTATGGATGTCGCCCAGGTCAAGTATGCACGGGCTTTATATGATCCCATATTCACTCCGGTCAAAGATGCGAAAGGCGGTTTGCAGGTCGAATTGTCAACGGAAGTAGAAGGGTTGGACATCTATTATAGTTTTGATAATTCTCATCCGGATAATTTTTATCCAAAATATACCGCAGCGCTCACGCCTCCGAAGGATGCCGTCATGTTAAAAGTCGTTACTTATCGCGACGGCAAGCCGATCGGGAGGCAGATTGATATGCCAGTTAAGGAATTGCAAAGAAGGCTAAATTAATGTGCAAATGTGTCCCGCCTTAGGCGGGACACATTTGCACATTAGATAGATTTATCTCTGCTCCAACTCCGCAGCCGATGGCAGTGGCGGAAAATGATGATGCGGTTCTGCCTGGTACCAATACACAACGGAACTGATATCGGATTGCTGGACAAGGTATTTACCATTTCCTTTCCAACCCAAGTCCTGGATGGTGACTTTCAGGTTCTGGTCGAATCTTACAGGATCCATGATGTGCCAGCGATAAATACCAAAACGTTGCTGTGAATTGTACAATCCATCAGGCCGGATCACCTGGTGCAAGCCGGTGTATGCCGTCGAGAATTCATTGTATTTTCCAGCCACATCAAAATTGTAAGAACCACAGAAATAGTCTTCTGTGCCGGTACCGTTGATGGTCGGGAACTTGCTGTCTCCATCCATATAAAATTTAATCTCACCCTCCCCCCACCAGCCATTATTGCGGACGCCCCAGGCCAGGTAGGTGCCAACATAGTGTCCTTTGCCCTGGATGCTGTCAACCAGCGTATAAATGCCGCCTTCTACCGGGTTCTTTTTCCTGAACTGGGCATGAAAATAAGCGGCGTCTTCAGGCACTTTGGTGAGCGTGTAGTCGACCTGATAATACAATACCATTCTTTCCGTATTGATGTTTTGCATGGTCATGCGGCATTTCTTACGGAAAGGCATAGGCCAGTAAGAATTGAAGGCACTGCCGGGGTTAACGGTCATGGCGGCAGAATTCAGCGGCGCATATTTCCCCCAGCCCATGCCGAAAAAATCACCAACGGGTGTTTCGACCGAGGCTTCTTTTTCATCATCCCAATAGATGCGGAAAATGGAATAGCGCCAGTTTCCCGTGGGGGTCATCCAGATATGCTGGATGGATCCGCCGCCACTGATCTCAGCCATGGTAAATGTTTGTCCGGGCTCAATCACAACAAATGGATTTACTTTCCAACCCTGTCCCAGTTCAGCGGCAGCGCTTTTTGCACTGCCGTTGACCAGGGTGGCCATTCCGCCTTTGCCGGGCTCGCCGGTTAAATTTTCCGGACCGATGGATCTTGTCTTGGCATCAGAGAGCCTGGACAGATTGCCCAGGCCCATATCGAGTCCGTTAAAGGAGCCGGATGGCTGCCCATGGGCAATAAATAAAAAGCAGCAGAGTATTATGCTGGTAAAGATTTTTTTCATGTCGCGTTGTTTTATGTTGGGATGGAAAATTTACCAAATAAAATGCTGATTTTTTATTTTTATTTTAATTCCGCTATTCCCGGCTCGCAGGATGCTCCGGCCGGAACGGGGTTGCCAAAAAAAT
>DATHGW010000021.1:0-2048 GCA_035317445.1 Puia sp. | reverse complement strand
CTGCACCCCAAAGTCCTTCATCCAAAATCTCTTTCCTCGATTTTTCCTGCAGTTCAGGTTTCGGCTCAATCCTGGCTGCCGTGAGTAAGGCATATACCGAGCGGCAGGCGATGGTTGCATATTTATTTAGATCGCCGGCATCATGCCATCCTCCTGTGGCATCGCTACGACCGGTTCCGAGTGAGACAGGTATTCTGGCATCGTCCATGTGGCATTCCGGATGGATCCCAGGAACAGCAAAACCACATCGTTGATACCAGAAAAAATGCTCCGCCGGCATGATGGTTTCTTCAAATACTACATTAGGGCCTATGCGAAACGGAAAGGAGAAATATTCCTCTTTTCCCAGCTTTATCCTGATCCTGAATTCACCTGAGGCATTACAACTGCTAAAGTTTCCAGTCCAATATCGTGTTCCCCAGTCTCCCGGGGTGCCTTTATTCACCCGGCCGTTGTAAATAAGCTTTCCGGAGAATACAATTTTTCCTGATTTGCTGATCAGCTGAAAGTCATGACCAGCTGGCTTATTTATACTGTCACGCAACTGCAGCAGCAAAATCTTTTCACCGTTTATGTCATAACCTACCTGGTTGATCAGGAGAGAAACATTCCTGCTCTCCACATGATTGAGGTTATTAGGTGCCTGGGAATAGGATTGAGCTACAATGAGAATACCAATCACAAAAGAGCTCAACCTGGGAATTGATATTAATGATGTTCCTTTGGTTTCATTCGGGAAAAAGAATTTGAGCAGTTTGGTGATTCGTTTTGGAAACAATTGGTGGGAATTAAAAGTTGGGAATTTGGGAAATGCAAAATCAGGGTCAAAGGTACAGATTATTGTCGGCCCACCCTGGTCGACTGCTTTAACGCAGCGATCAAATTGTCGCAAAACGGGACACAAACGCTCGTAAAACAAGGCAAATACTCTCGAAATATTGCTATATTTTTGCCAGTAGCAACCAACGGTTTTTATAAGTGCCCGGTTAGTCAATTGAAATTACTTTTAAGACGATGATGCCAAAAAGAAATATAACGGTTGTAATAATTTTATCTGGAGTAATCTTTTATATTTCTTCATGTTTTCATAACAATAAAACGGACGGTGCTGGTTCGCTTCCCAACACGGTCAGCTATAATTTTGATATCAGGCCCATACTTTCCGACAAATGCTATAAATGCCATGGACCCGATGCGACTCATCGCCAGGCGCATCTTCGCCTGGATATTGTTGATAGCGCCTATGCCCCTCTCAAAGAATCCAAAGGACTTTTTGCGATTGTACCTGGAAAACCAGAACAGTCCGAACTGCTGAAAAGAATCACTTCTCCTGATATCAGCTATTCCATGCCTCCTGCAGACGCTCATCTCGGTGCATTGACCGAGCGTGAAAAAAAATTATTTGAAAAATGGATAAAACAGGGAGCGAAATATGAAAAACACTGGGCTTTTTCTGTTCCAAAAAAAACAGCGCTCCCTTCAATAGAGAACAAGTCATGGGTTAAAAATGAAATAGACTATTTTATTCTCCATAAAATAGAGCAGCAAGGTTTATCTCCCAACCAGGAAGCCGATAAGGAACGTTTGCTTAAAAGAGTTTGTCTTGATCTTACCGGACTGCCGCCCACCCTTGACATGATGGACAAATTTCTCGCCGATAAAAGCAATGATGCCTATGAAAAAATGGTGAACCAGCTTTTGCAAACACCGCAATACGGCGAAAAAATGGCCGTGCACTGGCTTGATATTTCACGATATGCAGATAGCTATGGATACCAGGATGATAATATCCGAACACAGTGGCCCTGGCGCGATTGGGTAATCCATGCATTCAATGAAAACTTACCCTATAATAAATTTCTCACATGGCAGATTGCGGGTGATATGTTACCCAATGCAACCAAAGAGCAAATACTTGCAACAGGTTTTTTCCGAAATCATAAGTACACTGAAGAAGGCGGGGTAGTACCGGAAGAATACCGGATAGAATATCTGATTGATAAGGTAAAAACTTATGGAAAGGGTTTTTTGGGAGTCACCATCGAGTG
>DATHGW010000020.1:0-2333 GCA_035317445.1 Puia sp. | reverse complement strand
GTTCAATCAGGGGCCTGTTGCCACTGTTATCAGGAAAGATATCTTCTGCAATGGCTTTCATGCAATTCGGGGTAATATAAGCGGGTTCAAAACGTTGCGAGATATATGCCGGGTATAGCTCCCGGCCCTGCGGGCTTTTATAAAAAGAAAAATTCCTGCCTGCATACAATTGCAATCCAATGGCCAATGTATAACGGGTAATGGCCACAGCAGGCGCATCAAACGGGCCGATATAGGTCACCGTCTTGGGAGGAAGCGGGTAGTTCGGGAAATAATACTTTACAAACCGGAAGCTTTTCCGGAATTCTTTTTCCAGCCAATCCAGGCGCTCAAATTGCCTGGCGATGGAATCTTTAACAGGCAAATAGCTCGTGAGAAAACGACGGCTCGCCAGGAAGGCAGTTTGGTTGCTGTCGCTCAGCGGACCGGCGCCGAGGATATTGGCAACAAAATCATTTGTAAAGTAAGGAAAGGCCTGGTTGAGCCGGTAAAGGCCAGCCGCTATATTGTTTGTATCGAGAGAAAAAAAAGCCTTGTCGAACCTTTCAATTTTGATATTAACCGGGATGCCCGAAACATCGGGAACATTTTTCTCATTCTTGCAGGAAGTGAAGGCTAAAAATAATAACAGATAAGGTTTGTTTAAAAGCATACTATTTTAATGTGCGGATATGCGAATGTGCGAATGTACGAAGGATTGCAGCAGAAATTAACAGATCATCCGCACATCCGCACATTGGTAAATTCGCACATCAAGCTTGTTTTCTTAATTTTGCATCATGAAGATCGCATTGGTTCAGCAAAATTATCATATCGGTAATTTTGAAGGCAATACAAATAAGATCATCGCCGGCATTCGGGAGGCAAAGGAGCAAAAAGCAGATTTGGTCGTTTTCACGGAGTTGGCGGTTTGCGGTTATCCTCCCAGGGATTTTCTTGAATTTGAAGATTTCATTATTCAGTGCGAACGGTCTCTGGACCGGATCAGGGTGGAGGCAGATACCATCGGCGTCATCGTTGGTTGTCCGGCAAGAAATCCGGAACGGGAGGGAAAGGATCTATTTAACGCAGCCTGGTTATTGTATGAAAAGGAAATCAGGGGCGTAGCTCACAAAACCTGCCTGCCCAATTACGATGTCTTTGATGAATACCGTTATTTCGAACCGGGCTACCAATGGGGTGTCATTCCCTTCAAAGGGAAAAAAATCGCGCTGACCATTTGTGAGGACCTCTGGAATTTGGGTGATAACCCATTGTATCGCGACTGCCCGATGGATCACCTGATCTTGCAGTCCCCTGATCTGATGATCAATATTTCTGCCTCTCCGTTCGACTATGATCATGAAGAGGACAGGAAGGAGATTGTTCGGGCCAATGTGCTCAAATATAAATTGCCTATGTTCTATTGCAATGCAGTAGGCTCACAAACGGAAATTGTTTTTGACGGAGGCAGCCTGGTCTACAATGCGAAGGGGGAGCTGATACGGGAATTGAAATATTTTGAAGAGGATAGCGCTGTTGTAGAGTTGACAGATGACAGTAAACAGACAACAGCTGTCAACCGTGAACTGTCATCTGTGAACTTCGACAAAGAGATGCGTGTCTCCAAAATCAACGATCCCGAAAAAATCATCAGTTATCTGACGGCCACGAAAAATATTGGCGAAATTTACCAGGCCTTGATCCTTGGTATCCGCGACTATTTTAGTAAGATGGGTTTTTCGAAAGCCATCCTGGGTAGCAGCGGCGGCATCGACAGCGCAGTTACCCTGACGCTTGCCTGTGCCGCGCTGGGAAAGGAGAATGTTCGCGCCATCCTGATGCCATCAGATTACTCCACCTCGCACTCGGTGGATGATGCTATGCAACTGTCGAAGAACCTGGATAATCCCCATGATATCATTCCCATAAAAAATGTGTACGAGTCCTTCCTCAATGCGCTGGAACCTGTGTTCAATAACTTACCCTTTAGCGTGGCCGAAGAAAACATTCAGAGCAGGATCCGCGGCAACCTGCTGATGGGCATCGCCAATAAATTTGGTTATATCCTGCTGAACACTTCCAATAAAAGTGAGTTGGCTACAGGCTACGGAACCCTGTACGGCGACATGGCCGGGGGATTGAGTGTGCTGGGAGATGTATACAAAATGCAGGTCTACGCCCTGGCAAACTACCTAAACAGAGAAAAAGAAGTCATCCCACAACACATCATCAGCAAAGCGCCCTCCGCTGAATTGCGTCCCGATCAAAAGGATAGCGACAGCCTGCCTGAATACGAAATCCTCGACAAGATCCTCTATTTATACATTGAGCGGAGACAGGGCCCGAAAGCA
>DATHGW010000019.1:0-5054 GCA_035317445.1 Puia sp. | reverse complement strand
CAAGCGATTCCGCGATGTCAATTGCTTTTGCTCCTTTGATCAGTTCGGCCTGTCCGGGTGCTGTCCAGAGTGGATGATAACTGCACATCGCCACACCCCAGTATGTCATGGCACAGGCTGGCGCTGAATCGATAATCCTCGCGAATACCTTTTCAGCCTCATCATATTCAAAGGAATGCAGCAGCGCTACGGCAAGATTGAAATCTTTTTTTACTTCCGCGAGGCAGGAAGTCTCAAAAGCTACAGTACCAAAATGCTGTTCGGGAGGCCCACAAAGAACAGGCTCTCCTTTCTTGAGGTTAACGGCCTGAATATCCTCAGGAGATATATTTTTATCTTTTATTTTACATGATACAATCCCCAGCAGGAGAAAGAAGGCAATATGCAGCTTGATCAATAAATATTTCATACCCGGTAGCATAAGCTCAGTTCAGTATTGGCAGCATATTCAAGTTACAAACTATTTTGTTTTTTGAGCCCTTAGTTTCAAAATGTCTGTATTTTTATAGCAGGTTCAATTCAGCGCAAATTAACCCCGGGAGTATGGTCCATTCAAATACCGAGCCGCATTGGAAGGTCTGGCAAAAATTTGTATTCAGGTTTCTCTTTTTATTCCTGGGATTTTATCTGCTTAATTACGAGCTCGTTTTTGCATTTCTGGCTCTTAAGGCTTTCGACAAACTTTCCAGCATCTATGGAATTTTTGAGAAGCCGTTGCACTGGCTGGATAGGCATTTCTATCATACAGGGTATGACCCTAAACTCCATCAAAATCTACCGGCCGACAATCATTTTGGTTTGGTATTTTATTTGACTGCCATCATCGTATTCCTGGTTATATCCATTATCTGGAGTATAAAAAACAAACGCAAACAAAACTATACCAAACTGTATTATTGGTTTAGGGTCTATATCCGTTATATGGTCGCGTTGATCATGCTGGGGTATGGTATTGACAAATTGATTCCGGTCCAAATGGCGTATCCGGATATAACGGAGCTTTTGAAACCGATGGGGGATCAGGATCTTTTTAGTGTTCTCTGGAATGCTGTAGGCGTAGCTCCCGGCTATGAAATATTTACCGGCACCTGTGAAATCATTGGCAGCCTGTTGTTGCTTTTTCCCCGCACCTATATTTTCGGAGCACTATTCATGTGCACAGTTCTATGCAATGTAGTCGCATTAAATATCTTTTATAATATTAGCGTAAAGCTATATTCTTCGCTCTTACTCGTTTGTGTGATGTTACTGATGGTGCCCTTTGCCAAAACAGCAATACAATTCCTTTTCTACGGGAAAAGCGTATCGCTTGATGAAAAAAAATACCAACTGGCAGGGCCATGGAAAAGATATGCTTCGATCGTGCTTTGTATTGTTCTCGTGGGAGGGACCATCGCGGCAAATATTTTCAATGATTATAAAACATACCATCGGCGTTTGGCATATAAAAAACATCAAAAGCTCTATCAGGTTGACTGGTTCGTTGCAAAAGATACCATTCAGCCTGTTTTGTCGGATACCTTGCGCTGGAAAAGATTTGCTTTTGTTTACAAGAATTCGGCTGTAATTTATAATATGCAGGATAGCGCCGTTTTTTATGATTATGACACGGATAGCTTAAAAAATATCTATACACTGCATGACAATCCTGATAGCGCCAAATGGGATAGATTTCATTATTCATATCCCCAAAAAAATAAGTTTGAACTGACAGGAAAATGGAAGGGAGTCGATGTGCACTTGATGATGGAAGAAATATCTATAGACAGTATGAAACTGGTTAAAGAAAAAATCGTATTCCTGCAGGATTAATTATTACATATACTAAACATGGGAATTGAGCATCTTTATTTTATAGCGATTATACCGGAAAAGAAAATCTGCGATGAAATTGAGGTTTTCAAGTTGGATTTTGCAGATCATTTTGAAAGCAGGGCGGCATTAAAAGTTGTTCCACATATTACTTTAAAAGCGCCTTTTAAATTACCTGCTGCTGAACATGATAATTTACTGCGATGGTTCGGGGGACTTTTCTTTAATTCCGGGCCTTTTGAGATAGCGTTAAAAAACTTTGGCGCTTTTCACAATAAAATTAGCCCTGTTGTTTATGTTCATCCAATAATGAATGTCCCTTTGTTCTCTTTACAAAAAGAAATCATAAGAAGCTTCCGTATCTCTTATCCCCAATCGGGGGTCTCAGCTCTTGAATTAAAATTTGCGCCTCATATAACGGTTGCTTACCGTGATCTAAAGCCCGAAAGATTTTTAGAGGCCTGGAAAATATATCAAACGAAAAGATACCAAACCTCATTTGACGTAGACAGTTTTCATCTTTTGCAACATGACAGAAAGAAGTGGAACATAATTCAAACTTATGATCTTCAATGAGCCGAAGCTCCGATTATTCGGAGCGCAGACTGGAGACCGGATTCGCAATAGCGCTTTTGATCGCCTGAAAACTGACGGTAATTAATGCAATCATCATCGCTGCCAGACCTGCTATCGCAAACATCCACCAGGATATCTCAACCCGGTAGGCAAAATTCTGCAGCCAGTTGTTCATTGCCCAGCAGGCAATAGGGGCTGCCACCACAAAGGCAATTATAATCAGGGATATGAAATCATTTGTTAATAATGTGAATATAGAACGCATACTGGCTCCTAATACTTTGCGAATCCCGATTTCCTTAGCTCTTGACTCTGAAGTGAAAATAGACAGCCCAAATAATCCAAGACCCGCTATTAAAACAGTTAACAGCGTCACCCAGGAAAAGAGGTTTTAAAATTTTATATCAGATCATTGATCCTCACTGTTTTTCCAACAGGGTCATCGTTTCCAAAATATTTTTTTGCAACGGTTTGCGTTAAAAGAATGGATAGCGGGCCAGGGAATGCATTATTTTTATTGCCTTTCACAAAGGGGAAATCAAACACATCAAAAAAACTGCTGTCAACCCGAATGAGATTCGTTTCATAAAAACCTCTGTCCTTGTACTGGATCAAATACTTTCTTCCCCAGGCAGGGAAGAGGCGGGTGGCATAAGCTATTTCGGGAAGGACATGTCGCAAGGCCGGCGCCAAGGCAGGCGGCGTGGTCGCGTCGGGAATTTTTGTACCGTCTGCATTGACAAAATCTTTTACGATGCGGTAAATATGATATGAGTCTTTATGGTAGCGATCAAAACTCAACTCATTTTTTATGTATAATAAAATAATGATAAAGCAGAGCATACCCGTTGACAGGCCGATGATGTTGATCAGCGAGGAAGACTTGGTTTTCCAGAGGTTTCTCCACGCGATGGAAAAATAGTTTTTAAACATGACTGATCACTTGGTTAAGAAGGGATTGCACAAATATTGTGTCACTTTATCAGCTTATGATAATCAGCAAGTTGTGCTTGAGGAAAAAATTGGCCTGTTCGTTTCTGATACATCGGGTGTTCAGTTTTATCCTGTATATTTAAATGTCACAAGGTTGTGACAAGCCCACGGTTTCTGCAAAATAAAAAATCTTGAATTTGAGTCAATGAAATTCATTTTCCGACATCTCTGGAATAATAAACTGTATTCCTTAATAAAAATTTCAGGACTAACCATCGGCATGGCCTGCGCACTGCTGGCGATTTTATTTGTCAGGGATGAAAATAGTTACGACAGGTTTCATGATAAGACCGCTCAACTATACCGGGTAACAACCCGTATAAAGGAACATGGCGGTGACCGCATCATGGGAGCCACCGGTCAAATACAGGGTCCGGCTTTTGTGGCAAGCATTCCCGAAATAAAGGAATATGTCAGGATAATGGCAGGTCTCAGCACCAATTTTATTGGCGATCAGAAACCGCTTCTTGTGAATTATCTATACGCAGATGAGAACTTTTTTAATGTTTTCTCTTTTCCATTGCTTTATGGAAACCCTGCTACTGCATTACATGAGCTTAGGTCGGTCGTGTTAACAGAACAAACAGCGCTCCGGTTTTTTGGCAAGTCGAATGTAGTAGGCCAAACGATCAAGCTGGAGGAAGGTCATGGTACGGAAACTTTTTTGATCACTGCCATTGCCAAAAAGATACCCGTTCATTCCTCCATTCAGTTTGAAGCAGTGATGCCATTTAAGTATTTGCAAACCATGTTTCCCGACAATCACTGGTTAAATCCCTACCTAAGCACATTCGTCCTGTTATATCCGCAGGCTGATGCGAGCAGCGTAAAAAATAAATTTGCGCAAATATTCCGCAAGGAAGCAGCCGATCAGCTAACTGAGGCAAAAATGCTGCCTGAACAGATCCAATATGGACTACAGCCCATTACGGGCATTCACCTGAACATTTTCGAAAAAGGTCCTTCCGCCGTGATAGGCAGTGGAGAGCTTGGCGAAGGAAGTATGATGACTTATTCCTACCTGCTTATGGGCATTGCAATATTTATTTTGGTCATGGCCTGTGTTAATTTTCTTAACCTGAGTATCGCGGGTTCTTTGAAAAGATCAAAAGAGATTGGCATTAGAAAGATTTCCGGAGGTACACGTATCCAGATTGTTTGGCAGTTCATCGTTGAGTCAGCGGTTCTTTGTGGCATCTCTTATATACTTGCAACAATGCTCGTAATGGGGGTTCTGCCCATTTTCAATCAACTGGCACAAAAGAATATCAGCCTTTCGTTTCCATCTGATACGGTATTTTTTCTTTACGGATTAGGCCTGATGGGTGTATGTATTATCATGGTTGGATTGTATCCTGCGATCAAATTGTCTTTGTTTAACACTGTTGACGTTTTATACAATAGACAAAAACCAAGCATGAAAAATGTGCTCAGCAAGGGTTTGACCGTTCTGCAATTTACGTTGGCGGTCAGTCTGCTGGTTGCCACCATGATCTATCACAGGCAAATGAATTTTATTACTCAGAATAACCTGGGGTATAATGCATCCGGGATCATTAAAATTCATCTTCCGAATTATCGCGGGATCAATCAGCAAACGATAAGTAATCTAAGAAACGAATTGATTTCAAAGACTTCTATCATTCAAATGGCAAATGGTGATATGATCCCGG
>DATHGW010000018.1:0-2620 GCA_035317445.1 Puia sp. | reverse complement strand
AAACGATCGGTTGCTTCCATCGCCAGGCATTCGGCCAAATCACGAAAGATGGGTCAACTGCTTTTCAGGATATCCAGGTTTTTTCGACCCGGTGTGATACTGGAATTGGGGACCTCGCTTGGGATATCCACAGCATACCTGGCTTCCGGCAATCCCGGCGCAAAGGTCATCAGTCTGGAAGGTGCCGCCGCCATAGCATCAAGGGCCGCTCAAAACCTGGCCGGCCTGCAATTGACGAATGTAGAACCGGTAACCGGGAATTTTGATCACAGTCTGCCTGCAATGCTTTCTTCACTCCATCCGCGCCGCATTGATCTTGCATTCATCGATGGTAATCACCGCAAAGAACCCAGCTTACGTTATTTTGACCTGTTGGTTCCTTTCATGTCTGATGAGTCGCTGATTATATTTGACGATATTCACTGGAGCCAGGAAATGGAAGAAACCTGGATTGCGATCAAAAAGGATTCCCGCGTCCTGCTCAGCATCGACCTGTTTTTTTTTGGCCTTGTTTTTTTCCGAAACGAATTTAAAGTTCCGCAGCATTTTACGATCCGGTTTTGATTCGGTCCTTCTTGTGGAAAAAGATTACCGCGTCGGCCGGAAATATTCGCTAATTTAAGCCCATAACCCGTTGCTATGATCGTAGCTGTGCTCAAAGAGCCTTTGTTTGAATCAAGAGTTTCTTTATTGCCTGAATCAGTTGAAGTGCTGGTAAAGAAACCCATCCGGGTGTGGGTGGAGCCTGGGTCTGGCGCAAAGGCTTTCTGCAGTGATCAGGAATACATGACCGCCGGCGCCCTGCTCAAATCCAAAGACGAAATTTGTGCAGCCGCAGATGTACTACTGTGTATTCAAGAGGCGGCTGTTCCGGATTCTCTTCAAAATAAGGTATTGATCGGCGTTTATCAACCGCTTTATCATTTTGCCCTAATGGACGATTGGGCAAAACGGAGGTTGACGAGTTCCAGCCTGGATATGCTGCCCCGTACCACCAGGGCGCAAAGCATGGATGTGCTCAGCTCACAGGCGAATATTGCCGGCTATAAGGCTGTGCTGCTGGCAGCGAATGTATTTCCACGTTACTTACCCATGTTTATGACGGCAGCAGGCACGATCCCTCCTGCAAGGGTGTTGATATTGGGAGCAGGGGTAGCCGGTTTACAGGCCATCGCTACGGCAAAGCGGTTAGGCGCGGTCGTGGAAGTTTTCGATACCCGCCAGGCAGTTAAAGAAGAAGTGATGAGCCTGGGTGCTAAATTTATCGAGGTGGAAGGCGCAGTTGATGCGTCTACTGCTGGTGGTTATGCAGTACAACAAAGTGAAGATTTTCAGCAAAAACAAAAGACAAGAATTGGCGAGAGCATAGCGAAGGCTGATATCGTCATTACAACAGCCCAAATACCCGGGAAGCCTGCGCCCATTCTGGTGACAGCATCCATGATCGGATCCATGAAAGAAGGATCGGTCATCATTGATCTGGCCGCAGCAACAGGCGGCAATACGGAGCTAACCAAAAATGAAGCGGTCGTTGATCACCACGGCGTGACCATCATGGGAGCATCCGCGTTGCCTTCCACCATGCCCTATGATGCCAGCAAGTTGTATGGCAAGAACGTCCTTAATTTTTTGCAATTAATTACCAGCAGTGACAATAATCTTTATTTGAATTTTCAAGATGATATTGTGAAGGGTTGTTGCATAACAAGCGGAGGCGAGATTGTACATGATCGCGTCAAAGCGTTAAAATAAAAAATGATTATGGGAACCATTCTGGACTGGATCTCTGTGCATCAGCAAACAATATACATTGTTATCCTGATGGTTTTCCTGGGCATTGAAGTGATCGGCAGGGTGCCCAGTGTTTTGCATACGCCTTTGATGAGTGGCGCCAACGCAATTCATGGGGTGGTGATCATTGGAGCCATCATCGTGATGGGTAGGGCCGAAGACGGAAATTGGCTTGCTTTGATGCTGGGATTTCTAGCCGTTGTGCTGGGGACTTTGAATGTGGTCGGAGGATTCGTGGTGACGGACAGGATGCTGGAGATGTTTAAGAAGAAAAAATAATCATGGAGATCAGCATACTTACTCTTTGCTATTTAATTGCTTCAGTCAGTTTTATTCTCGGCTTGAAGATGCTGTCTGATCCGGGAACCGCGAAAAAAGGAAACAGAATTGCGGCGCTTGGAATGGTCATAGCCATTGCAGGAACAATTTTCCTGTACAAGGACGATTCCGGGCGGCATCTCCATCATTTGGGATTTATGGGAGCGGCACTTGTTGCAGGCGCGGTGATTGGCGCCATTTCCGCAAGGAAAGTAAAAATGACGGCGATGCCCGAGATGGTCAGTATCTTCAACGGCATGGGCGGAGCTTGCGCCGCCTTGATATCCGTATCGGAATTTTTGCACATGAAAAATTCATTGGGGATATGGACGACCATAGCGCCATTAAGTGCCTTTCCTGCAGGACTTTCCGTTGCACATGAAATCCATACTGCCTATATTATTCAATTGATCATCATTGCAGCGGGGTTGATGATCGGTTCTGTTTCTTTTGCTGGCAGTATGGTTGCCTGGGGAAAATTAAACGGAAAGGTCAGGGATTTCACTTTCCG
>DATHGW010000017.1:0-5668 GCA_035317445.1 Puia sp. | reverse complement strand
TACCATAAGCTGCCTGTATCGGATCTTGGCAGGCAGGCTGCCGGACTGGCCTGGAAAAGCCTGTTATCCAACCTGGGCGTAACGACCGACAGCCTGATCATGGGCCAGCCTGAATATTTTGCAGGAGCCGGGAAATTGCTGCATGCACTGCCAGTTGAACATTGGAAAAATTACCTGCGATTTCATGTCGTTGACGGCTATGCGCCATACCTGAGTAAGGATTTTGTATCGGCCTCTTTTGCCTTCAACAAACTTCTTAGTGGAAGGAAGGAAATGCGTGAAAGATGGAAACGCATGAATGATTTGGTTGATAATAACCTGGGGGATGCTTTGGGACAGCTGTATGTGCAGCGCTATTTTCCACCTGAGGCCAAACAGCGTATGAGCGAAATGGTGAGTAACCTGATGCAAACCTACGAAGAGCGCATCAGGGCACTGGACTGGATGAGTGATTCCACAAAGCAAAAGGCCTTAACCAAATTGCACAGCATCGTGAGAAAGATCGGGTATCCGGATAAATGGAAAGATTATTCCACAGTTTCCATCGCCAGGGATTCGTTGATCGCCAACCTGGTCAATTGTAGCCGTTACGCCTATCACCGAAACCTGAACAAGATCGGAAAACCCGTTGACAAATCGGAGTGGTATATGACGCCCCCCACGTTGGATGCTTATTATAATCCCACTACAAATGATATTAATTTTCCTGCTGGTATTCTGCAACCACCTATTTTTTCAAAAGATGCCGACGATGCATTGAACTATGGCGGTATCGGCATGGTTATCGGGCACGAGATGACCCATGGGTTTGACGACCAGGGCAGGCAGTTTGACGCATCGGGTAACCTGAAAGACTGGTGGTCGAAGGAAGATGCCGCTAAATTTAAACAGAAGGCCGATCTGGTGGTGGATCAGTACAATCATTATATCGCAGTAGATACTTTTCACATTAATGGAAGTTTAAGCCTGGGGGAGAACATTGCAGACATTGGTGGTGTGGCCATTGCCTATGTCGCTTTTAAGAAAACAGCAGAAGGAAAAGGTACGGAAAAAATTGACGGATTAACGCCAGACCAGCGTTTCTTCCTTTCCGCCGCAACGGTCTGGAAAATGAAATACCGCGACGAAGTACTGAGAACCCAGGTCATGAACAACCCGCATTCCACGGCCATGTATAGGGTAAATGGCCCGGTTTCCAATATGCAGGCTTTTTACGATGCCTTTGGCGTTAGGCCCGGCGATAAGATGTACAGGTCGGATAGTGTCAGGGTGAAAATTTGGTGAGTGGCTGGTGGCGAGAGGCGAGTGGGAATGCCAGCAGAACTGTTTATCTTTTAAATAGCTATAACTTTGCGGATTTACGATCAATATGCCGGGAATGATCACTGCAGGACAATACCATGTATTAAAAGTCGTCAAGAAAGTAGAGTTTGGATTATATCTTGATGCGGAAGGCACCGAATTGTTGTTACCCAAACGTTTTGCGCCAAAAACTGCCCAGCCTGGTGATGCCTTAAAAGTATTCGTTTATCACGATTCTGAAAACCGGCTCATCGCAACCACCCAGGAACCCAAAGGAATTGTCGGGGATATCGTGGCCCTTCACGTGGTCAGTGTAACCAGACAAGGCGCGTTCCTCGATTGGGGATTGATGAAGGATCTTTTTCTGCCGGCTTCCCAGCAGCGTGTTAAAGTGCTTAAAGGACAATCCGTACCAGTACTCATATATATTGATCAACAAACAGGCCGCGCGGCGGCCACCGAAAAATTCGGGCACTTGCTGAGCAATGATGAACTTTCAGTTAAGGAGAAGGACGAGGTGGATCTTTTTGTCTACCGCAAAACAGAGCTGGGATATGAGGTGATCGTCAACAACAAACATCTCGGCCTGATGCATTCAGGTGATGTATTTGGATCCATCCGGATCGGCGACCGGCTGAAGGGGTTTATAAAAAAAATCAGGACTGATAATAAGATTGATGTGATGCCCGGCCAGTCGGGATACAAGCGAGTAGAGAATGAAACGGATAAAATCCTTCGCCTGCTGCAGGAGAACAACGATTACCTTCCTTATGATGACAAATCCGAGCCGGAAAAAATTTATGATTTTTTTGGAATGAGCAAGAAGACCTTCAAAATGGCCATCGGGGCCTTGTACAAACAAAGAAAAATATCGTTTGGAAAGAACGGCATTGTGGGAAATCTAGAATCTTAAATGTAAAATATAAAATGTAAAAGTGAAGGCGGCCACAACTTTTATATTTTACATTTTAGATTTATTCAGACCAGCATCCGCAAAGGTTCTTCGAGCAAGCCTTTTAGGGTTTGCAGAAAAGCTGAACCGGTTGCACCGTCGACCACGCGGTGATCGCAACTTAAGGTCAGCTTCATTACATTCCCCGGTACGATGGCCCCGTTTTTTACTACAGGAATTTGCTGAATGGCACCCACCGCAAGGATACAGGCATCGGGCGTGTTGATGATGGCAGTAAAATCATCAATGCCAAACATGCCCAGGTTTGAAATCGTGAATGTATTCCCTTCCCAATCACTGGGTTGTAATTTTTTACTTTTGGCTTTTTGTGCAAATTCTTTTACTTCGGCTCCGATCTGCGAAAGCGATTTGGTATCTGCAAACCGAACAACGGGAACCAGCAGGCCATCTTCGACAGCCACGGCAACACCAATATTGATGTGGTGGTTGATCCGGATCTTGTCTCCCAACCAGCTGCTGTTGACGGCCGGATGCTGTTTCAATGCAATGGCCGCCGCTTTTAATACGAGATCATTGAAAGAAATTTTAACAGAAGACACTTCATTCAGTTTTGCCCTGCTTTCTACCGCCTTATCCATATCAATGCTCATGGTCAGGTATAAATGCGGTGCGGAGAATTTGCTTTCCGCCAGGCGCTTGGCAATAACCTTGCGCATCTGCGAAACCGGCACTTCGTCAAAACTTACTTGTCCGGCAGGAAGGCTTTGCGCAGGCGTTCCACCAGCCTTGGCTGCGGTCTGGCCCTGCGTGGCACTTGTTGCCGGAACAAAATTGTCAATATCTTTTTTAACGATCCTTCCTCCGTCTCCGCTACCCGGAACAGCTGCGATATCAATTCCTTTTTCCGCGGCAATTTTTTTTGCCAGTGGGGAAGCCTTCACCCTGCCATCTCCATTTAATGAAGCTGCGGCGGCAGGGGCGGCTGTTGTTGTAGAAGCGGTATTGGTGCCTGCAGGTTGCTGTTCCTGATTTGCAGGTGCAGCAGCAGGCGTGGAAGTCGATTTCGACGCCGCCAGGATTTTCTGTACATCTACTTTCTTATCGTCGCCAATAATGGCGAGGAGGTCGTTCACTGCTATTTTCTCGCCCTTTTTTGCTCCGGTATATAATAATTTCCCTTCTTTATAGCTTTCCAATTCCATCGTTGCTTTATCCGTTTCGATGTCCGCGAGCACATCTCCTTTCTTCACCTGGTCGCCGACTTTTTTGTGCCAGTCAGCGATCACGCCTTCCGTCATGGTATCGCTCAATCTTGGCATCAGGATGACTTCCTCCATTTTTGAAATATCCAATGCGGGCGCTTTGGATTCTGGCGCAGTGGAGGGCGCAGGTACAGGAGCCGGTTCGGATTTTGCAGCGGGTGCTGCAGGTGCAGGTGGTGCAGTAGTGGAACCTGCTGCTGCGGCAGGCGCCGGTGCTGCAGCGCCTCCTTTAACGAGGGCGGAAATATCTTCACCAGGAGCACCGATGATGGCCAGCAGGTCATTCACCTGGATCTTGCCTCCTTTATCTGTTCCTGTATATAATAATGTGCCATCCTTATAGCTTTCGAGGTCCATGGTGGCCTTATCGGTCTCTACTTCTGCCAGCAGATCGCCTTTTTTTACGGGATCTCCCACCTTCTTATGCCAGGAAGCAATTACACCTTCAGTCATGGTATCACTCAATCGGGGCATCAAAATAACTTCAGCCATATAATTGTATTTGAAACGAAGACGAAATTAATACAAATGTGCGAATTCTGATTAATTCGCATATTCGCACATCGGTAAATTTGCACATCAGATCAGGCCCTTGCGGGAGACATGATCTCTTTTACGTTTCCTGTGCGCTTCAGCACACCCCAATGCTGGAGTTCTCCTTTAATGGCCCGGCGGAATGATTTGAATAAGACCCACCACATCAGCCAGCGCCAGACGAGGCGTTGGGGAATCAACCAAATAAGAACGGATTTTTTTTCTTTTTCAAAACTATACGCCAGCAAAGCCACCGCTACATCAACTAACATAAAGAGCAGATAATAGAACCCGATTTTGGCATAGTTCCCGGTCAGCAATCCAACCAGCATAAAGAAATCTGCCAGGGGTATAATGGAGGGGATGATGTATTGAAAGATGAGAATATTCGGCATCGCGATCCAGCCCAGCCGTTGATACTTCCAGTTGAATAACAGGTCGCGGTTTTTCCAGAATGTCTGCATCACCCCGAAGCTCCACCGGAAGCGTTGCTTGAAAAACATCCTGAGCGTTTCAGGCGCTTCTGTCATGGCAATGGCTAAAGATTCATTTTCAATCGAGTAACCGCAGCGAAGAATGCGTATGGTGAGGTCACAGTCTTCAGCCAGCGTATCCGTGGTAAAGCCACCCGCATCTTCGATGGCTTTTTTCCGGAATGCTCCGATAGCACCCGGGACGACCGTAATGGCATTCAGGTAGGCAAAGGCTTTGCGGTCGAAATTCTGGCTGCTCACATATTCAATGGCCTGCCAGCGGGTGAGCGTGTTCACGCGGTTGCCGACTTTTACATTGCCGGCAACAGCGCCGATTTCCTTCTTGTCTGCACCATACGAATCAAAAAAATGCATCATTAATTTGGAGACTGCGTCGGGAAGCAGCTTGGTGTCGGCGTCAATGCAAACGACATATGCCGCTTCCGAATGCTGGATCCCAAAGTTCAGGGCTGAGGCCTTGCCACCATTAGGTTTGCTGTGTACTTTTATTTTTGGATGCTGCAAATAAGCATCGTTTACTTTTCTAAACGTGTCGTCCTTGCTTCCGTCATCAACAAAAATGATTTCAAAATTCGGGTAATCCGTCCGAAGCAGGTTGGCAAGAGAACTCACTATATTCACCTCTTCGTTGTATGCCGGAACAATTATGCTCACCAATGGGGTTGGGCGATCGTTGTTGATCCAGTAGGGTTGTTGCGAAAGCTTTTTTTCTTTTACATATTCCTTGGTCGCAATAACGGCCAAAAAAATGATCCTGGCGACGGACAGGATGATGAACAGGATAAACAGAGATACCATAATATGGCTTCCGAGGTAGGCCGCCATGGCCATATAATAGTTGAGTTGCAAAAGATAATATCCGCTTCCTTTTGGCACAGGTGGCATGAGGTCATCTTTTTTCTTGCCCAGCAGGTCTGCGACGGTAGTGAAAGTATATCCTTTTCCTTTGAAATAGTGGATGATCTCTGGTAGCGCTGCTACGGTGGCTGCCCTGCTGTCGCCTCCAGCATCATGAAGTAAAATGATGTTGCCGCCGAGATCCAGGTTGGTCATATCCTGCTTTCGCCGGATGACGCGCGCCACAATCGAATCTGCAGGAGTGCCTGGCTCCCAATCCAGCGGGTCGATGGATTCGCCGATGTCGAGATAATTTTTTTTCCGGG
>DATHGW010000016.1:0-7311 GCA_035317445.1 Puia sp. | reverse complement strand
TACAGGAAACAGGTCGCGGACCATCGTGACAGAAGTCACGGTCGCCGCACAACTGCCCAATGCCTGTATGCAACGAAGAAAAATGAGGTTGCTGATGCTGTGCGAGAAGGCGCATCCAATAGACGCCAGAATATATACGACGAGACCTGTATAAAGTGGTTTTTTTCTTCCAAACCTGTCGAGCAGCGGACCGTAAAGTAATTGTCCCGCGGAAATGCCGACAAAAAAGCCACTCAGGCTAAGAGCGACCTTGGTTGCGGAAGTCTGCAGGTCCTTTGCAATCGCCGGAAAACCCGGCAGGTACATGTCAATGGAAAATGGCGTTAATGCGGTGAGGCTGCCTAAAATCAGGATCAATGAAACGTAGCGCGACCTTGTCATTTAATAAAATTCAGTTTTATTAATCTGGATGGCAAGTCCGTCAAAAAAGGAAGCGAAGATCGGCTAATATTTTTTAACTATCACAGTAATAAAGGCAAGTATGGAATAGAAATTGTAAATATCATGTGTACATTGTTGGCGGAATGAATGACTAAGAGGAAGTTTCAATACAATAATTAATGCTTATTTATGTCCTTCCAGGCCTACCTCGACAACATCAAAGCAAAAACCGGCAAGACTGCCGAAGACTTTAAAAAACTTGCTGAGAAAAAAGGGTTACTGAACCCAACTGCCAAAGCAGGAGACATCGTGGCGTGGTTAAAAAAGGATTTCGGATTGGGACATGGCCACGCTATGGCAGTTTATGCAGTATTTACCGGTCATAAGGCAGCGGCTGTCAACGATAGAGAGCGGGCAGACTTGCCGGTTAAGTTGGGCAAGCCGGCCCAACGGGCATTGGCCGCAGCCGGCATCAGCACCTTAAAGCAGTTATCCAAGCTGACTGAGGAAAGTTTTTCTTCCATGCATGGCATCGGCCCCAAAACTGTTCAGGAAATAAAAAAGGCACTGACGAGAAGCAGCCTCAGCTTTGCCAAATCAAAAAAATAAACTCAGCAGCCGGTAACGATGGACTTTTTACAAAATCTAATTATGCCAAAAAAACAATGGAAGCTGATCCTTTTATTGACGATCGCATTTCACTGTCCTGTATATACGCTATTGGCCCAGCCTTCAGGGGTGAGGCACTACTTGTATGTTGCAACACCTGGCGTGCGCAATTACCTGCAATATGGAGGCCATGGCCTGCTGGTCTTTGATATGGACAATCATTTTTCATTTGTCAAAAGAATTCCGACCGGAGGATTCGATGACAAGGGTCAGCCATCCAATGTGAAAGGCATTGCAGTTAGTCTTTATACGCACTGCATTTACATCAGCACCATACAATCCTTGCTTTGCCTGGATCTGCTCACAGAAAAACCGGTCTGGGAGAAAACCTATGAAGGAGGATGCGACCGGATGTCTGTTTCACCGGATGGCAAGATCATTTACCTGCCCAGTTTCGAGGGAGACGATTGGAAAGTGCTGGATGCAACAACGGGAGCCGTTCTCGCCAGGGTGGTCCTTCATTCTGCATCCCACAATACGATTTATGGAATGGATGGAAAAAAAGTCTATCTCGAAGGATTGAAATCCAACTATTTAACGGTAATGAATACTGTAAATAATGAAAAGGCTTTATCCGTTGGCCCCTTCGCCAATCACGTGAGGCCGTTTACGATCGATTCAAGGCAGGACCGTTGTTTTGTGAATGTCGACAGCCTGCTGGGTTTTGAGATCGGGGATTTGCATACGGGAAAGAAATTAATGCATGTAGACGTAGAAGGATTTCAAACGGGGCCCGTAAAAAGGCATGGATGCCCGAGTCACGGGATTGCGCTGACTCCTGATGAGCAGGAGATCTGGCTTGCAGATGCGTTTAATGAATCGCTTCATGTTTTTGACATCAGTAAACGTCAGCCGAAACAGATCCTCAGTATTAAATTGAGTGATCAGCCCGGTTGGATCACCTTCAGTATCGATGGAAGATACGCCATGCCCTCCACGGGCGATATCATCGATGCGAAAAAAAAGAAGATCATCGCAACGCTTCAGGATGAAACCGGCGCCCATGTACAAAGCGAAAAAATGGTCGAGGTACAGTTTGCAGGAAAGCAACTGCTGAAAGCCGGTGACCAGTTTGGCATTGGCAGGGCTACCCATTGAACCTTCCGTCATGTTGAACCTGACTTTGGATATTTTATTCCACAATCTGGGATGAATATCGCTCTAACCGGTATGGCCGGGTGAATCAGGCGATGGCCCGGCTTAGCATTTGCATAGCATACTTAAACCATTTTACGGCTTCCTATCTAATGTGCAAATGAACCCGGCAGCCACCCGCTAACCCTGCCGGTCAAAAGACCCCGCGGGTCGTGCACCCTTCGGTCGCAGACCCTGTGGGGATTACTATTGTCAGTTTTAACTATCGATTATGACATGGAGAATAGCATTCTATTGGCTTTGCATGACCTGTATGACAGGTATCGCCTGCCTGGCGCAGGACAGCAGTTTGCAAATTCCCAACGGAAAATGGAGCCTGCAAACCTGTCTCGATTATGCCATCAAGAACAATTATGAGTTGAACAGCCTGCGGCTTAGCAAACAAACGAGCGAACAAAGCCTGCTGCAGTCGAAGGCTGCTGTATTACCCGGGGTAACCGGCAGCAGCTCCCAGGTGTATACGCACAGCAAAAATACCAATCCCGTAGTCGGCGGGTTCCAAACGGAGGGAAATTTTTCCAGCAATTACAGCGTCAACTCCTCCTGGACGCTGTTCAATGGCGGTTATCTGAAGAAAGATATCAAACAAAAACAATTACTTGTACAGTCGGCGAATCTGAATCTCGTTCAGCAGGAAAATGACGTTACCTTGCAGGTAACGCAGGCATACCTGAATATCCTGCTGAGTAAAGAAAATATTGTTTATGCGAAGGACCTGCTGCAAACATCACAGGCGCAGCTGGGCCAGGGACAGCAGCAATACGATGCGGGAAGCATTGCAAGGAAAGACCTGATCGCATTGCAGGCACAATTGGCGACGGATAGATATAATGTTGTAACCGGGCAAAATACCGAGCGCCAGAATATATTGCTGCTGAAGCAATTGCTGTTGCTGCCTTCCGAGTTCGTGTTTGATATCGTTGAGCCGGATACCATGATTGCCACGGCACTGGTGCCGTCGCTGCAGGAAGTGCAAAAAGTAGCCCTTGATACCAGGCCCGAAATAAAAAACGGCGAACTCGCCGTACAGGTTGCACAGCTGGACCTCGCCAAAGCCAGGGCGGCGTACCTTCCTGTCGCTTCCATGATTGCCGGGCTCGCTACAGGCTATTCAGATAATCAGTCGGATGCTTACCTCAAACAACTGGACAATAATTTTTACCAGCAGATCGGTTTGACGCTCTCGATTCCCATATTTACCAGGCGGTTGAATAAGTCAAATGTTGAAAGATCAAAAATCGCTGTAGCTCAGGCCGACCTCACGTTGAAAAATACCAAAACCATATTGACGCAAACAGTAGAACAGGCGTACCTCAATGTATTGAATGCGCAGGCGCAATATGATGCGTCGGTGGAACAGGTAAGGGCAACACAGGAGAGTTACCGCATTGCCGTGGAACAGCTTAAAGTGGGTGCTGTTAATACCGTGGATCTGTTGTTGCAGAAAAATCTGTATGTGCAGGCCCTTCAGAACTATATACAGGCAAAGTATAGTGCAGCGCTGAATATCCGGATCTATGACTTTTACCGGGGTGTACCCATTAAACTATAGACAAAAAATTATTGTCAGATGAATAAATTGAAAATATTCGGCATGGTTATTTTGATCGCGGGGGCAGCTTTCGCGATTTGGTATTTTTTAATACGAAAGAAAGAAAAACCCGTCGTGCTGGAAACAGAAAAACCACAGTACGGGTATATTGCCAAGAGTGTAACGGCAACGGGCACCATTCAACCGGTTGATACGGTTTCCGTGGGAACGCAGGTGTCGGGAACGATAAAATATGTATACGCCGATTTCAATTCAATCGTAAAAAAAGGCCAGCTCATTGCTGAATTGGATAAGTCCTTGCTAAGTGCGCAGGTGAATCAGTTTCAGGCCAATTTAGAAGTGGCGAAAAGCCAGGCGGTTTATCAAAAAAGTACCTATGACAGGCAAAACTTATTGTTTCAAACCGGGGCTATAAGCAAGGCAGATTATGAAACAGCCTTGTACCAGTACAATACGTCCAAGGCCAATGTGCTCAGTGTGCAGGCGCAATTGGATGCGGCGCTTAAAAATCTTTCTTATGCCAGTATTTATTCTCCCGTTGATGGAGTGGTGATGGTACGCAATGTGAATATCGGCCAGACCGTTGCTTCCAGTTTCAACACCCCGACCTTGTTCATCATTGCAAAGGATATTTCCAAAATGCAGGTGCAGGCGGCGGTAGACGAGGCGGATATCGGTAACGTAAGAAAAGGCCAGCGCGCATCTTTTTTGGTTGATGCTTTTCCGGAAAACCAGTTTTCCGGAACCGTGCAGGAGATCAGGCTGGAGCCAACGATTTCTGCTAACGTGGTGACCTATACGACGATCATCAAGGCGCCAAATGATAACCTCAAATTAAAACCCGGAATGACGGCCAACATTACCATCTATACGAAAGAAGTGAACGATGCGCTGCTGATTTCAGCAAGGGCCCTGAAATTTAAGCCGGATGCATCGATAAGCAAACAATACAAGGTCGAGGCGGTGAATACAGATTCCACCGGCGGCGCAAGTCCGGCGCGACATAGAAACGGCAATGGGGCAGCCGGGGATTCATCAGGGAAAAAAATGAATGACAGTACTGTGGCCATCACACCTAAAAAAGCGTTTGTCTGGGTGAAAGAAAAAGACAGTCTCGTCAGGAAACGAATCATCATCGGATTAAATGATGATGCGTATCTGCAGGTCCTGCATGGCTTATTTGCCGATGATGAGGTGGTAGATGCCATACAAAGTCCTGGCGCAAAGCCGGCAGCCACGGCGGGGGGCACCCGGAGTCCGTTCATGCCGCAGCGAGCTGGTGGAGGAAGAAGACCATAAGGTTAAAATCAATATTGATGAGCAATAAGATCCTGGAAATACAAAATATCAAAAGAGAATTTAAGATGGGGACGGAAACCGTGCGGGCGTTAAAAGGGGTCTCATTTGATGTGAATGCGGGAGAGTTTGTCACCATTATGGGCAGCAGCGGTTCAGGCAAGACCACTTTGCTGAATATCCTGGGCTGCCTGGATAAACCGACCGATGGAAATTATTTGCTCGATGGCATTGACATTGGCAAACTGGCACGAAATGAACTGGCACACCTAAGAAATATTAAGATCGGGTTTGTGTTCCAGTCGTACAACCTGTTGCCGCGCACTTCGGCGCTGGAGAACGTCGAATTGCCTTTGCTGTATAACCCCAGCATTCCGGCTAAGGAGAGAAAAGAGCGCGCTGTGCACGCATTGGAATCAGTGAAACTGGCAGAAAGGCTTGGCCATATGCCCAACCAGTTATCGGGCGGACAACAACAACGGGTTGCTATCGCGAGAGCACTCGTGAATCAACCGGTCATGATCCTTGCTGATGAGGCCACCGGCAACCTCGACTCAAGAACTTCTTACGAGATCATGGCCCTGATGCAGGAACTGAACCAGCAACAGGGGAAGACCATTGTTTTTGTCACCCATGAGCCGGATATTGCAGGTTTCAGCAGCCGGACGGTAACCCTGAAGGACGGCAAGGTCATCCGGGACAATTCCAATGAAAACAAGCGTTCTGCCAGGGAGGTACTGGACTCATTACCTGTTTCCGACGACTATTGATTATGGTTTGCATTAAAGCGTATAAGCATGAATGTTATTAACCTGCTCCGGATCGCATCAAAAGCCCTTCAGCGAAATAAATTAAGGGCTTTCCTCACGATGCTGGGCATCATCATCGGCGTTGCCGCGGTCATCGCCATGGTGGCCATCGGCCAGGGTTCAAAAAAGAGCATCCAAGACCAGCTTTCCAGCATGGGTTCCAACATGATCACCATTCGTCCAAACAGTAATGTCGCCGCCGGCGCCAGGCTCGATGCGACCAATGTGCAATCCTTGAAGATCGAGGATGTAAAGGCATTGCAAAAACAGGCGCAGTACATCAGCGCCATTTCCCCCGCTGCCTCAACCCGGGGTCAGGCGATCAATGGCGCATTGAACTGGCCAACATCCCTGCAAGGCGTAAGCCCACAATACCTGGAGATCCGCGCCTGGACCCTGAAGGATGGCGTTGCTTTCTCGGATGCCGACGTAACGGCAGCTGCCAAGGTATGCCTGCTTGGACAAACGGTCGTAAATAACCTTTTCCTGAACGGAGAAAATCCTGTGGGTAAGATTATTCGCTTCAACAGGATACCTTTTCAGGTGATCGGCGTGCTGGCTCAAAAAGGCGAAAACGCCTTCGGGCAGGACCAGGACGATATTATTCTCACGCCTTACACGACGGTGCAGGAGAGGTTACTGTCCACCGTCTATTTTCAAAATATTTACGCTTCAGCCAAAGACGAGAACTCGACCAAGGCGGCAACAGATGAAATATCGCAGATCCTGCGGGTATCGCATAGGTTAAAACCCTCGGATGCGGATGATTTTGCGGTGAGGACACAGGAAGAGCTGATCAATACTTTTAGTTCAACCAGCCAGTTGCTGACCGTGCTTTTAACGGCCATCGCCGGAATTTCATTGGTGATCGGCGGTATTGGTATTATGAACATCATGTACGTTTCTGTCACGGAACGAACGCGCGAGATCGGTCTGCGTATGGCCATCGGCGCAAGAAGTATCGACATCCTGATGCAATTTCTTATTGAAGCCGTCCTGATCAGCATAACGGGTGGTTTGATCGGCGTGGGATTGGGAATAGCCAGCGCCAGGCTCGTAACTGTTTTTTTGTCCTGGCCAACCCTGGTTTCTGAATCGTCGATCCTGCTGTCCTTTCTTGTTTGTGCTTTCACAGGCGTGTTTTTTGGGTACTATCCCGCACAAAAAGCATCCCGCCTGGATCCGATTGATGCGTTGAGATACGAATGAATGATTAAATTCACTTTTCTTAACGATTGCATCCATGGAGAGCAGCAAATTAAGCGCCGGACAGATCAAAGTCGCCGCCACAGGTTTTCTGAGTTTGTTTTCCCTGGTGGGTATTATGGTCTATGGCCTTCCATTCTTTTATGATTTCTGGCTAAAAGAATATGGCTGGTCGCGCGCCACGATCACGTCCGGGTTTGCGTTTGCCAAGATCATAGTAGGATTATTTGGTTTTTTTGCGGG
>DATHGW010000015.1:0-4980 GCA_035317445.1 Puia sp. | reverse complement strand
GGAGTAAAAACGGAATTGCCCCTCTTAATTAAAATCGATGTACAGGGATTTGAAGACAGGGTCATCCGCGGAGGGATCCAGACCCTCCAAAAAGCAAGCGTGATCATTTGTGAACTTTCTTTCGTAGAACTTTATAAAGGTCAGCCACTTTTCGCCGATACTTTTACTGCTTTCAGCAATTTAGGTTTTGTTTATGCGGGCAGCATTGAACAATTAAGGTCGCCGGAAAAAAACCAGATATTACAGGCAGATGGCATATTTATTAAACAACACTAGCCTATGCCTTCAGTGAAGCCACTCATCACGATTATAACTCCTACATACAACGCCGGAAATTTCATTGAAAAATGCATTGAAAGTGTTCAGGCCCAAACTTTCGGAAATTTCGAACACCTGATTCTCGACGGGATATCGGGTGATGATACCGTGAAACGTATTCAGTCGCTACAACAAGGGGATGCCCGCATTAGGCTGGAGATTGAAAAAGACAACGGGGTCTATGATGCTATGAATAAGGGTATCAGCCTGGCTAGCGGCGACTGGCTGTATTTTTTAGGAGCGGATGACTACTTATATGAACAGGATTCTCTAAAAAGAATTTCTGAATTCCTTATCGGGAATGAAAACCAGATCATTTACGGGAATGTTTTTTTTGAGAACCTGCACAGACTATACGATGACGAATTTGACATCGAAAAAATATTAACGCACAACATCAGCCACCAGGCTGTTTTTTATCATGTTTCTGTTTTTAGAACGCTCAGTTCTTATGATCTCCGGTATCGCACGGAAGCGGATTACGATTTGAACCTGAAATGCTGGTTGGGCGGAAGAATCCGACATCAATTCGTTCCTGTTACGATCGCTTATTATTCGGGAGGTGGTCTTAGTTCAACCCAACAGGATGAACCTTTTACCCGGGATTATCCAGCCAATACGATTGATTATGTGCTGAAAGGTAAATGGAAGCTTACATCAAAAATTCATTTCCTTTCTATCATCTATAGAAAAATATTTCAGCGTGGTCATTATGGCGCACGGGTTTTTGCGGGTAATTTTTTCAGGACGGATCACTTTTTGTACCGGATCTTTGCATTCATTTGGATGTGTTTATCTTCGCCGTTTTATTTGTTTAGGAAAAAGGCAAAATAGAATAGTAATATGGGCTATGTAAATTTTTCAATGCCAAAGGAAATTGTGCTGAAGTTTATGGCTAAAGCAGGGATAAAAAATTTTGTAGAAACCGGGACTTATAAAGGGAATACGAGTTTTTGGGCGGCAGGACATTTCGAGAAAGTGTATACGATCGAAATTGATCCTGCCATCAGTAAGGCGACTTCATCCAAACCAGGTTGTCCGGGGAATATTGATTTTCTAATTGGTAATAGTAAGGATGTTCTTCCGGGAATAGTTGGTAAACTGAATGGCCGTTCAGTCTTCTGGCTCGACGGGCATTGGTGCAATGTTACCGACTTTGGAAAGGATATGGAATGTCCCTTGATAGATGAATTGAAAGCTCTACAAAACCTCGACGATGCCGTCATTTTAATAGATGACGCAAGGGCCTTCCTCGGCCCCCTGCCTCCTCCGCACGACAATGCGCAGTGGCCCAGGATCGATGAGATATTCCTGTTGTTAAAAAAACAATTTCCTGCTAACCTGGTCACGATCGCAGATGATGTCATCTATTGTCTGCCTCCCGATCTGGTAGACGTGTTTGATCAGGATTGGATCAGCCAGTTTAACAAGCGCTTTGGTCAGCCTCAGACGCTCCTGAACAAAGTCGTGGGCAAACTCAAAGGCTGATGATTTCCTGTCAGGATCCATTGTTTGCAAGATCTCTGTTCTCAACGCCTTGTCAGCCCCTCTAAATTCAGACTGCCAATTTTGCATTCTAGCCTGGCATGGCATAATGATTGACGATTGACTATGCATTCAAATTTCACTAACCTTAAAAGCAATTAAATTATATGGGAAAAATCATAGGAATAGACCTCGGTACGACCAATAGTTGCGTAGCCGTCATGGAAGGCAATGAGCCGGTGGTCATTCCCAACGAAGAAGGTCGTCGTACAACCCCGTCCGTAGTGGCTTTCCTGAAGAATGGCGAACGCAAGATCGGCGATCCGGCCAAACGTCAGGCCATAACCAACCCGGTCAATACCATTACCTCAGTTAAACGATTTATGGGCCGCCGTTACGACGAAGTGACAAACGAAATCAGCCACTGGAGTTATAAAGTAGTAAAAGGTGACAATAATACTTGCCGAATTGACATTGATGGCCGCCAATATACACCCCAGGAGATCAGTGCGATGATTCTTCAGAAAATGAAGAAAACAGCCGAAGACTATCTTGGACAGGAAGTAACGGAAGCCGTGATCACGGTTCCTGCTTATTTCAATGACGCACAACGTCAGGCAACCAAGGAAGCAGGTGAAATAGCCGGACTGAATGTTCGCCGCATCGTCAACGAGCCCACAGCCGCAGCGCTGGCCTATGGCCTCGACAAGAAAGGAAAAGATGAAAAAATTGCCGTATTTGACCTGGGTGGCGGTACGTTCGATATATCCGTGCTCGAGCTGGGAGATGGTGTTTTTGAAGTAAAATCCACGAATGGGGATACTCATTTGGGTGGAGACGATTTTGATAAGCTCATCATGGACTGGCTGGCAGAAGAATTTAAAAGAGAGGAGAATATGGATCTCAGAAAGGATCCCATGGCGCTGCAAAGGTTGAAAGAAGCCGCAGAAAAAGCCAAGATCGAGCTGTCTTCTTCGAGCGAAACTGAGATCAACCTGCCGTATATCACTGCAGTGGATGGTGTTCCGAAACACCTGGTCAAAAAATTGACCCGTGCTAAATTTGAGCAATTGTCAGACGCCTTGTTTGAGAGATGTCTCAAACCCTGCGAACAGGCATTGAAAGATGCAGGACTGAAACCTGCCCAGATTGACGAAGTGATCCTGGTAGGAGGCAGCACCCGTATTCCAAAAGTGCAGGAAATCGTGGAAAAATTCTTTGGAAAAAAACCCAACAAGGGAGTTAACCCGGATGAAGTCGTTGCGATTGGCGCGGCCATCCAGGGCGCGGTACTCACCGGTGATGTAAAAGATGTGTTGCTGCTGGATGTAACCCCGCTGAGCCTGGGTATCGAAACCATGGGCGGCGTGATGACCCGGTTGATCGAAAGCAATACCACCATTCCAACGAAGAAATCAGAAACTTTCTCTACCGCCAGCGACAACCAGCCCGGCGTGCAGATACATGTCCTGCAGGGCGAACGCCCGATGGCCTCACAAAATAAGAGTCTGGGTATGTTTAACCTGGATGGAATACCTCCTGCACCGCGCGGCGTTCCGCAGATCGAAGTCATATTTGACATTGACGCGAATGGCCTGCTGCATGTAACGGCCAAGGATAAGGGCACCGGCAAAGAACAAAAGATCCGCATCGAGGCAGGCAGTGGTTTGAGCAAGGAAGAAGTGGACAAGATGAAAGCCGAAGCCAAGGCCAATGAATCTACGGACAAGGCCGCCCGTGAAAAAGTTGAAAAGGTGAACCAGGCCGATAGCCTGATCTTCCAAACGGAAAAGCAACTGAAAGAATATGGGGAAAAGATCCCGGCCGATAAAAAGGCCCCGATCGAATCGGCCCTCACCAAACTAAAGGAAGCCCATAAATCACAGGATGCTGCCGCCATTGATACGGCCATCGAAGCGATGAATACGGCCTGGACGGCTGCCAGCGAGGAATTGTATAAGGCTTCCCAGGCAACAGGTGCAAGCGGTCCTCAACCCGGAGCAGATGCCAACGGGGGCGGCCAGTCCAATGCAGCCGGTGAGAATGTGACGGATGCTGAGTTTGAGGAAGTGAAGTAAGTTTTTGGGGAATAAGGAATAAGGAAGTGGTGAAATACTGCTTTTTTATTCCTTTTTTTATTGATGCAATTTGGTCTAAGAGCAATATTAGCAATGAGTTGACAAGTATTTACTCAGAAATTTGCATAATGTGTAAAAAATACATACCTTTGCACTCGGATTTGAGCTTTTAACATACCTACAATTAGGCGATTTGATCTAACACTTCTTGACTAACGATTCTTTGTGTTTTTCTCCCTTATTGGCTCAATCCTGAACAGCGTATTAAATTTAAAATGAATACTATGAAACATGATGTCATGCCCTCTATTGTACAGATGGGCCAGGAAGAATTACAGCAATTGGTACAAGAAGTAAAGGAAACTGTAGCTACGGAAATGAGCAAACCTAAGGCGAGCAAGAGCTCGATTAAGGTAGTGGATTTATGGAACATCCACCGAAGCAAGAGATCCGCAAAGAGCCTGATGAAAAGCCGGGCGATCAGCAATTTCTAAAAAAACAGTCTTTACATAAACATTGTTGGATTGATCAAAAAGCCCGGCAGGTATAGATCTGACCGGGCTTTTTTTTGCGCGAAGCCGGGCTAAATGATCTGCATTTTTTTCATCAGAAAACTGGCGTTCTTGTTTTTTGCCACACCGGTCTGGAGTTTGTAGTCAAAAAACAATTCATCCTGCCTTATGCTGCTCTCAAAACAATGATTGGCGATTGTGCCTGGAAAAGCTTGTTCCAGCTTGCTGAGGGTGAGGTCATGCGTGGCAAACAAGACAAGACAGTCGTATTGCAACAGTTTCCGGATAAATTGTTCTGATCCATGTGTCTTGTCCTCTGAATTGGTGCCCCTCAGAATTTCATCAATCAATACGAGTGCAGGTTTGCCTTTTTGTAGTTCGAGAACGATTTGATGCAGTCTTTTCAGCTCTGCCATAAAATAAGAAGTATGTTCCTGTAGTGAATCGCTGATGCGGATGGAGGACAGGATGCTCATCGGAACAAAGCGGAATGATGCGGCGCAAACGCACGCCCCGATTTGCGCCAGGAGCAGGTTGACGCCTATCGTTCTCAGGAAAGTCGTTTTGCCCGACATGTTTGAACCGGT
>DATHGW010000014.1:0-9655 GCA_035317445.1 Puia sp. | reverse complement strand
AACCGAGAACAGATGGAGTTACTCCCAGAATTAGTGGACGGGAAAGCCAAGGTTTCTGCCATGCCCAAACAAACGGGCAATGATTCCCATGAAGAGCATATGAAAAATTTTATTGAGTGCATAAAGACCCGTAAAGATCCCGCCTGTTCCATTGAAAACGGGCGACTGGTAGCCATGTCTGCACATATGGGAAACATTGCATTAAGAACCCAATCCAGACTGGAATGGAATGAAAGGGATAAAAATTTTGGCCAGAATAAAGCAGCTAATGCCCTGATAACACCCCGTTACCGTGCGCCCTGGCAGTTGCCGGCGGTTTAAATTTTTTACCTTAATCTACAGCATGCCGAAGCCTTTTTTTGTTTTAATACTGGATTAGATCATTTTATTATCTATGTCATTTTTTGAGCAGGTATTTTTTCAATCACTATAGGAAATACCAATAAATATACTTTACTTTGTATTCCAAAGTGCTTTTTAGTGTAAATGCAAAGGGCATATAAAGGCATTATATTATTCAATTTATCAGCCTGTTTTATGAAAGACGAAATCATATTAAATCTTGACAATCCTGGGCAGCTTGAAAGGTTGTATCGGGCGGACAAACCAACTTTTAAGCGCGCATTTAATGATTTGTATCCCGAATTCAAAGACAACAGTCTTGTTGGCTTTTGGAATGAACGACTTAATTTCGCTAACGAAGAAATTTCCTGGGGTACGCGTAAGGACCTGGTTTTTGTGATTATTGGTTCTCTCCTGGCAGGTCTTATCGCGAAGTTGCCGGCGATTTTACACGTAGACGAACAGCTTTTCTATACCAGAAATATCGGTTTTATCATTTTTCCAGTGTTATCGGTTTACTTTGCCTGGAAGAATAAACTGCCAGCAGGTAAAATTGCATTTATAGCTGGCGCAACCCTCGTTGCTCTAGTTTTTATCAATTCCCTCCCGCAGGTCAAGAACAGCGATACGTTATTTTTATCCTGTCTTCATTTGCTCTTATTGCTATGGTCGATATTGGGTTTTGCCTTTGTTGCTGAGATCAAAAATAATGATGAGAAGCGGCTTGGCTATCTGAAATACAATGGCGACCTCGTGGTGATGACAACACTTATCCTGATAGCCGGCGCAATCATGACCGGCATTACCATTGGTCTTTTCCGGCTGATCGGTTTTGATATTGAAAAGATTTACTTCGAGTATGTTGGAATTTTTGGGCTTGCCGCTGCACCCATTGTAGGCACCTGGCTTATCCGGACCAATCCCCAACTCGTAGGTAGGGTTTCTCCGGTCATTGCTAAGATATTCAGTCCGCTGGTATTGGTGATGCTCGTCATTTATCTTATCTCCATGATATATTCAGGCAAAAATCCTTATAACGACAGGGAGTTTTTGCTGATTTTTAATGCATTATTAATTGGGGTAATGGCGATCATTTTCTTTTCCGTTGCGGAAACATCCAAGATCAAAAGTCTGAATGAAGTCTGGGTCCTTTTTCTGCTATCTGTCGTAACCATCATTGTAAACGGCATTGCGCTATCTGCCATATTGTTCAGGATTGCAGCATTGGGAATTACGCCCAATAGGGCCGCGGTGCTGGGAGGAAATGTTTTAATGCTGATCAATCTTCTGTTGGTAACCGTGCAACTGTTCAGGGTGATCTCGAAGAAGGCCAACATAACTAAAGTCGGAAAGGTCATTGCCTTCTACCTGCCGATTTATTTTCTATGGACAATTGTCGTGACTTTTATTTTCCCGCTACTATTTGGGTTTAAACAATAAGGCTGTAGATGCATTCAAATAATTTCATTAGGCAGCGCTTTCAGACTTAAAATGTACAAAGTTTCATTACTACTCATACTTTCCTTTTTTTCTTGCAGGACGCAAAATATACAACTGGAAACGGTAAGAAAGACATCTGAATTACTGCATTGTAGAATAGTGTACGGTTACGATGCAAAACGACTTTACGAACAAAATGAAATACTCATACAGGTTGGTGTTATCGACACAACGACGGAACACCCGCCAATCGAAACAGCGATAGTAAACATCCATAAGACTGAAATCGTATTAAACCTTGACCTGGATTCTGTTTTAGGCAAGCGGACTATTCAAAAGTATTCGGGTGACAATTACTACTTAACCCTGGACTATTCAACAGAAAAAAATGAAAGTTATTATGGATCGTACATTTATCCTGGCACATGTACGATAACAAAAGGCAAAGTAACTTCTAAATACGACATTGTCGGAATTGCTAACCCTAATCTTTAGGGTTGCGAATCGCCGTAAATCATCTTAGACAGGTGGTTTTCAGGGAGGTGGTATACCCAATTATCCACATATGTCTGGTCATTGGCTCATGGGCATTGCGTCCTTCAACTCGTAAATTGCGGACCGGATGAAATAGTGAAGAAAACTACGGTAAACCATTATGAGAAGCAATAATGTCAGTTAAGAAACGTTTTCAGAGGTCACGATTTCAAAGATTGCTTGACTGAAAACTTAAACGTATTTTGACTGCTTATGAAACTCCAATTTCCGTCCATGCTCATTCTTTTGGCAGCCATGGTTTTCTCCTGTAAAAAGGATACAACTGCTGTTCCCAATCCTCCTCCAATTGTTGTTCCCAATCCTCCTCCGGCTGAACAGGATACCCTTGCCGCCGGCTGGAGTAAAAAAAGTTTAAGCGGATGCCCAACATTTTTTGATATTTATTTTATTAACAATACCGGCTTTGTGTTGGCAGATTCGAGTATTTATAAATCAACTGATGGCGGTGATAATTGGAATAAAATCATATCTGGTGCGGCACCCGGCAGTTACAATAATAATTTGGGCATGGGAAGCGAGATGAATGTAGCATTTGCTGTTAGCCCAAACAAAATAATCTCTTCCCGCGATGGCGGCGTAAGCTTTGATACTGTTGTGGTTTCAGATGTCGCTATTTCTGACGTTTTCTATGTGGACACGCTCACAGCGTACGCTGCCGGAAGGAGCATTTGGAAAACAACCGATGGTGGTTCTCATTGGACAAAGCTTTATGATTTTCCCGGCACCGCTACCTATCAAACACTCTTCTTTCTCGACGATCAGACTGGTTGGATAGTTCGTAAGGACGGTTTATACAAGACAACGAATGGAGGTGTAAATTGGCAACTTGTAAATACAGGAAACCAGTTTAATTTTTATGTAGACGGAGTTGTATTTTTCGTAAATGTTAATCACGGATTCGTTGCTGACACTACTTCAGTGGGTGTAACTACAAACGGCGGTACAAGTTGGAATAAAATATATACCGGAAGCAAAAATTATCATGATCTGTTTTTTCTGAACGATAATACCGGTTATATGACGGACAACCGTTATATCCTTAAAACAATTGATGGTGGAACAACCTGGACTAAAGAGGCAAGCATACCTGGCACAGTTTTTTTTGAATTGCATTTTACAGACGCCAATCATGGATGGGCTTGTGGTTCCGGAGGAACGATACTAAAGTTCAAGCAACCCTAAATTTTATGATGAACACAAGAAAAGCGATTCAATTTCTGTTCATTCTTCCTTCGATTTTTTTATTTTCCTGCGCGAAACAACTGGACCGATCACCATCTTCGGTTGACACAGCTGTGCACGTGATGAGTTTGACAATTGATGCAACCGAATTTGTTTTGTTACCTGCATCAACCCGGCAGTTGTCCGTAAATTTCACTCCTGCCAACGCTGATAATAGACATTTATCATGGAGCAGTAGTGATGCGGCCATCGCGACGGTCAATACATCTGGTTTGGTGACAACAATCAGAGCAGGTACTGCAAACATTATTGCTATGAGTGAGGATAATGGTTCTGTACAAGGTATCGCCAGGCTTAACGTACTTAACGATTTTGATGTGTATGCGGCGGGCAGTGGTTTTACTCCGGATTTTAGTGGTGTCGCCCTTTATTGGAAAAACGGAGTAAAATCGGGATTACCCGGTGGCTATCTTGTCGGCAGCAATGCTTTTGCCATTTTCCTGGTAGGAAACGATGTATATATAGCAGGTAATACACTCAACAGCAATTTTTGGGATATTCCTACTTATTGGAAAAATGGCGTGCCACATGTCGTTGGTGATGCGACTGTAAGTTATAATAGCTACACAAAAGCGATTGCTGTTGACAACAACAAAGTATATGTAGCAGGTTATAGCTACTTTAGTTCCGAGTGTCCAACTTATTGTTTTGGACGGACCCGTGCTTCGTATTGGGTCGACGATGCCGGCACGATAACGCATGTTTCTTTGTGTGATAGTATTTCTGCAACATCGGCCAGCGGCATTGCACTCAATGGAAATGATATAATTGTTACAGGTGCACAAACAACCGATAATACTTACCGATGGTCAACATTCTGGAAAAATGATTTGACAAATGCCATGCCACTTACAACCCCTTCGGGTACTTCCACCTTTGATGAGGCGACCGCGGTTAAATTACATGGCACTGATCTTTTTTTTACGGGTTATACTGCGTGCGGAGATTATGGTTGCGTTCCAACTGCAAAATTGTGGAAGAACAATATGAACAATGTTATTGAAATAACAGACGGTACAAAAGCCGCGAAGGCTTACTGTGTCGCATTTTCAGGTGACACTATATATGTTGGAGGATATGAAAATAATGAGGCCGGCAAAAGAGTTGCCAAATATTGGAAAATCGCTAACGGCCATATAAGTTCCCGCACACTTTCTGATGGCACGATAGACACAGAAGTAGATGGAATTGATGTTGCAGGCAATGATATTTTTCTGATCGGCACTCAAATAACCGATGTCGGGTCTAGTACAGCCAAATGTTGGCGTGCATACGAGGGTTTTCCAACGGGTCCTTCTTTGGACCTTTCTGATTTTTATGTTCGGGATGGCTATACCGGATCCGCAATTTGCGTCAAGTGAATATTTAGCGGGAGGGAACATTGTGCCCCAATTTTTAAAGACCCTTCCAGTAAAATGTATAAGTGATTCGTAGAAACGTATAAGTCCAAAGCTGTCTTTAGTCAGACTTTTGCATTGAACAAGTAAAATTCAAAACAATGACAAAGACAGTATTCATAACAGGGGCTTCATCAGGTTTCGGAAAAGAAACCGCAAAACTATTTCAAAACAAAGGTTGGAACGTAATTGCAACAATGCGTAATCCTGAAAAGGAAGAAGAATTAAATAAATTGGAAAACGTATTGGTTACCCAGTTAGACGTTATGGACAGGCAATCCATTGATTTAGCTGTTAAAACAGGCATTGACCGTTTTGGCAAAATTGACGTATTGATAAACAACGCTGGCTACGGACTTATGGGTGCATTTGAATCCGCTACGCAAGAACAAATTTACAGACAGTTTGCCGTCAATGTTTTTGGGGTGATGAGTGCAACGCAGGCCGTTTTGCCACATTTGCGAGACAACGGAGGCGGCACGATTATCAATATTTCTTCTTTTGGCGGTATTATAGCTTTGCCTTTTGGCACACTTTACAACAGCTCAAAATTTGCAGTGGAAGGCTTTTCTGAAGGTTTGTCCCACGAATTATCATCTTTCAATATTGCCGTCAAAATAGTTGAGCCGGGTGGTGCAGCTACAAATTTCAGGAATGGTTTAGATCTGATTAAAAATGAAGTAAAAGAATATAATCCGCTAATAGCATCTTTTTTCAATCGTTATGAAAAAGCGACCGAACATTTATCCAAGCCAGGTGTAACAGATGTGGCAAATACTATTTATCAGGCTGCAACTGACGGAAAAACACAATTACGTTATGCTGTGGGCGAAGACGCTTTATTCTATATTAATCTTAAAACTAAAAATAACGAGCGGGAATTTGTAAAGTTAGTTCGTGATTATTTTATAAATTAGTTTCTGTCTTTTTCTATTATGGCAAGCAAACTTGTAGAAATTAGGTCAATAAGCGACTTATACGAATTTTATGGATGCGCAAAGCCGCTGCACCCATTGATATCGGTAATTGACCTTACAAAAACGGACAGCAGTTTTCGTTTCAATGATGAAACTTCATACTCACTTAATTTTTACACCATATTTTTTAAAACCTTTAAAGGTGTATTAAAATACGGAAAATCGTATTACGATTTTGACGAGGGTTCATTGATGTTTACTGCACCATATCAGGTAATCTCAGTGAGTTCAGACGTTCAGTTCAAAGAAGGTTGGGGTTTGTTTTTTCACCCTGATTTATTAAACAGAACAGAACTGGGAAGAAAGATAGATAATTATTCCTTTTTTCATTACAACTCAAACGAAGCATTACACATTTCCGAAGAAGAAAAGAAGGTTACAAAAGATTGCATAGAAAATATTGAAAGAGAATATTCGCACAATATTGATAGGCATTCTCAAGGTTTGCTTGTCAGCAATATTGAATTATTACTCAACTATTGTAACCGTTTTTACGACAGGCAATTTTTTACAAGGGCAAAAGTAAACAACGACATTGTGCAACGCTTTGAAATATTGTTGAATGAGTATTTTGCTCAACAAACCCTTATTGAACTTGGCTTGCCCGATGTAAAATATTTTGCTTCCAGACTGAATTTGTCGCCCAACTATTTATCCGACTTGCTGAGCAAATACACGGGTAAAACGACACAAGAACATATTCATCTTAAACTTACCGACAAAGCAAAATCTTTATTGTGGGGAACAGAAAAATCTATTAGCGAAATTGCGTATGAACTTGGCTTTGAACATCCATCTCATTTCACCAAAATATTCAAGTCAAAAACAGGGAAATCGCCGAGTGAGTACCGGCACTTAAATTAACTCATTAAAATATAGCATGTCAAATAAAGTTTGGTTGATAACAGGTAGTTCGCGCGGACTGGGACGTGCACTCGCTGAAGCTGTACTTGCAGAAGGAGACCAACTTGTTGCAACTGCACGCAACCCGGAACAGTTAAATGGTCTGGTAAAGGGCTATGGTGACAAGGCATGTACCATTGCCCTTGATGTAACAAACGAAGCTGCTGCTGCAACGGCCGTTAAAACCGCCGTGGACGCTTTTGGAAGGTTAGATGTTTTGGTAAATAATGCGGGCTATGGAAACATCAATTCTATTGAAGAAACCAGCGTCGCTGATTTCCGGGCAGAGATTGAAACCAATTTGTTCGGCACCATCATCGTTACCAAAGCTGCCCTTCCGTATATGCGTAAACAAGGGTCCGGTCATATCATTCAATATTCGTCTGTAGGTGGCCGCATTGGACCAACCGGTCGGGGCCCATATGCATCTGCAAAGTGGGGTGTTGAAGGGTTTTCTGAAGTGCTTGCGAAAGAAGTTGCGCCACTTGGTATTAAGGTTACTATTGTTGAGCCAGGTGGTTTCCGTACAGATTTTGCGGGAAGTTCTACATCCATCAGCGATGGTCTACCTGCCTATGCTGCCACGGTAGGTGCAACTGCTCGTTTTCAAAAAGATTATAATGGCAAACAACCAGGAGACCCGGTTAAAGCGGCCAGTGTGATTATCCAGATTGCAAAGCTTGATTATCCGCCTTTGCGATTATTATTAGGAAGCGATGCAGCAAACGCGGTAGAGAAAAACGATCTGGCTAAAATGGATGCGGACATGAAATGGAGGCACTTGAGCATTTCAACGGATTTTGTCTGAACTTTGACCCTGAATTCAATTCAATGCAAGCAAAAGAAATCTTGAAACAGCACATCGCTAAAACAGCATTGCTTACCGATCATGAGTGTGATTATTTCTTCTCACATTTCAAACTTCAATCCTATAAAAAAGGGCAAATCATCATCACACAAGGCGATAAAGTAGATTGCGAATATTTTGTAGTGGACGGTTGCCTCAAATCCTTTTATATAAATGACGACATGAAAATGTTTGTCCTTCAGTTCGCCATGCCGACATGGTGGGCATCAGATTATAATGCATTGTACAGTGGAGAAAAAGCTATGATCAACGTTGATTGTATCACCAATGCTGAAGTGCTTTGCCTCTCTGGCATCGACCGTGAAAAGCTGTGTCGCGAAATTCATCAGGTTGAGCATTTTTTTCGCTGGCGAACGAACAAGGGGTATGTCGCAGCCCAAAGAAGATTACTATCCCATATGAACAATGATGCTAAACAAAGATATGAAGAGCTTATGATGCAATACCCGGCACTTTACAATATTGTTCCCAAACATTTGATTGCTGCTTATTTGGGCGTCTCCAGAGAAACGCTCAGTCGACTTTATCATTCTTAAGATGTGACGTAGATCACAAAGGATAGTTAATCGCACAAAAGTGATATACGTCACGTAGTTCCTGAATAATTATTTTTCAGCTTTGTGAAATAATCTAAAAACACAGGAATGGAAAACAAAAAATTTAAGGTCGTAGCGTCATTGAGCAACATCGGCTGGAGAGGGCGAAAAATATCGGGCGGACATGATGGCACGATTGCCATCAAAGAAGGTGAATTCACTCTCAGCGAAGGCAAACTTACTGCTGGTAAATTCGTTGTCGATACGACCGCCATAAGTGTACTGGATATTACCGATCCAGCTACCAATGCCCAATTTGTAGGTCATCTGAGATCAAACGACTTTTTTGCGTCAGCCGACTACCCAGAGGCCATCTTTGAAGTTACCGCGATAAAAAGTAACCATATTGAAGGCAACCTTACAATTAAAGGAATCAAGCGTACAATAGGTTTTGATGCGGACATTCATGTAGCGGGGGATACGTTAACGGCTATGGGGAAGATGATCATTGACCGCACCCAATTTGATATAAAATTCCGATCAGGTAATTTCTTTGAAAACCTCGGGGATACCCTTATCTACGATGATTTTGAACTGAATGTGGACATCACTGCCAGAGCTGTAGCTTAAATCAGATTGCGCAACCTGAATTAACATGAAAACGCTTTTATTGACCGCTTTCTTGTCCTGTACTTTGCTGGTATTAAAAGCGCAAAATTTAAATAAAATGGAAACGACACAAGATTCATTAGCAATTACTCAGGCATTGGAAGATGACTATTTCAAAGGAATTTACGAAGGGGATATTCATACTTTGGGCAATATCTTCGATCCCGGCACTTTATTGTTCGGGGATGTAAAGGGGCAGCCTTATGCAAAAACCCTCGACCAATACTTTGATGGTGTTGCTCATCGTCAAAGCCCCAAAGATTCCGGCAAACCATTTAAAGGAACGATCATCTCGATAGACGTGATCAACTCCATAGCTGTTGCCAAAGTACATGTTAAAATGTACGATTTTAGCTACGACGAGTTCCTTTCTTTTCATAAGATCGGTAACCGCTGGCTGATCGTCAATAAAATGATCACCGACGTAAAGGATTAAATTGCCAGGTTATGTGGTACAACACGAAAGTAGCCGAATTATTAGCTATCGATTATCCAATCCTGCGGGGTCCTTTTGGTGGTCATTTTTCCTCAGTTGAGTTGGTGGCGAGCGTGTCCAATATGGGAGGACTGGGTGGCTATGGAGCCTACACACTAAGTCCGCAGGAGCTTATAGCGGTCGATAATAAAATCAAAGCGGCCACGAACAAACCGTATAATATTAATTTATGGGTTTCGGACACTGATGCACCCAACGGCTTGATTACAGACGAGCAGTATGAGAAGGCC
>DATHGW010000013.1:0-4235 GCA_035317445.1 Puia sp. | reverse complement strand
ATTTGCTGAAAGCCATACGGCAAAAGCAGCGGCGGTGGGATATTCTCCACACAGGTGCTTAAACCTGCCCAAAGGGATATTATTGAAGAGTGATTTTTCCAATGCATGGTAAACATAATCTCCGGCAGCATCGCCGTTATTGCCCGTGATGACCAGGTCGATCTCGTGCATTTGAATGCCCAGGCCTTCCAAAAATCCGCTGATATTTTTTTCGATATCCCTGATATCCCCAGGTTTATAAAAACTGTGCATGCCCTGCAACTCCACCTCATTGGAAGGATCAGCCTGGCTGGTCAAAAGGAAAAAGGCGGCGCCTTCGCCCGCCATGGTGCCCTTGCCTGCTGATGCGAACAAATCGAGGTTGGCTATGGGCTCACGTTTATATAAACCGAAACGTTGCAGGATCTGGTGACTGGTATTGGTGATCTCGTCAACCGCGCCCACCAGCACGTTTTTTGCTTCCTGTTCCCGAATCAGCATCATCGCATCGAGTAAGGCATTTTCAAAAGAAAAACCCCGGTGAACAAAAGTATTGTTGTACTGGTGACATTTAAGCAGCAGGGCGATCTGGGCGCCCACGGTATTGTGGGTGGACTGGATAAATGCGGTAGGCGTGAGCAATTCTTCCTGGTTCTCTACCATTCTGCTCAGAAAATGTGCGGTGTCTTCGAGGCATCCATAAGCAGTGCCGGTGATAATGGCATCGGGCAGCCGCACTGCCGATTTTCTCAGGCATTCGAGTGCAGTGGCGACACCCATTTTAATGATGCGGCTCATCCTCCGCATCGACTTTGGATCGATGAGGTTGCTGTAGTCGGGCTCAATGCAATTCAACCGGTCACCCCTATGCGCTTCCGGTTCGGAAGGAAAACTTTCCTGGCCGAATGTTTTTTGAGGCGAGATGCAGGCACTGGCTTTTATATACAATTTCATCTCAACTTTTTGAAAAGATTAGGGATGAACAATTGCCTCCAAATCCAAATGAATTGGAAAGCACATGCCTGATGACCTGGTCTCTTAACAATGACCTTTGTGGGATAAAAGGAAGATCCTTCATCGGAGTAGTCAGACGAAGGTTGGGATACACCAAGCCCTGTTCCAGCGCCAGCACTGAAAATACCGCCTCGATCCCCCCGCTCGCTCCTAAAGTATGCCCGGTAAAAGATTTGGTAGAACTCATCGCAGGATAATTGGGTTCAAACAACAATTTGATCGCCGTGCCTTCCGCAATATCGTTGTTTTGCGTGCCGGTGCCGTGGAGGTTGATATAACTGATATCCCCGGGTTTTAATCCGCCCTTTTCCAGGGCGCCTTTCATCGCGAGGTAAGATCCCGTGCCTTCGGGAGATGATGCCGTTTGATGATAGGCATCATTGGCATTGCAGTAACCGCTGAGCGTGCCATAGGGGGTTTTTTTTAGCGAGGCAGCCACCCGTTCCGAAACCAGTACCAGGTAACCAGCGCCCTCTCCCAAATTGAGGCCTTTGCGGTTTTCATCAAAGGGTTTGCAATATTCGTTATCCAGGATCATCAGCGTATTAAAACCATTGAGCGTAAAGCGGGTCAGCGCATCGGCGCCACCGGCAACGACCACGTCGAGCATGTGTTGTTTAATCAGTCTCGCGCCAAAAAAGATCGAATTGGCAGAAGAAGAACAGGCGGTGCTGATGGTAGCCGTATAATGATCGATACCGAGACGTTCGGCCACCAGGTTCGTCACGCTCCCGCACTCGTGGTTGACGACGTTCCGCAATCTTCCTTTGCGTGGATCCTGAATAAAATCGGCAAAAAAATCTTCGGTTTTGTCCATTCCGCCCACTGTATTCGCAGAAATCAAACCCATACGCAGGGAGGATTTATTTTCAAGAGCTGCATCGTTCAACGCTTCGCTTACAGCCGCCATGCTCAATAAAGCCGTACGTGAGAGTAGGGGATTGCTCCCTGTGATCATCGCCAGGTCGGCATTGGTTAATTTTACTTCTGCTACGGGTAATTTTCCCCGGTGAACGGATGGGAGATGGAGCATATTGCCCATGCCGGCTTCGGCATGTTCGAGTGCATGCAGGCATTCGGATTTATTTTTCCCAATGGCCGAAATGACCCCTACACCGGCAACAAATACGGAGGAACTCATGTGTTATACCTTCTGACCTTGATGAGCAGTAATGTATTCAGCCATTGTTCTTACAGAGCGGAACACTTTGGGTCCTTCTTCTGCATTGGACAATTTGATTTTATATTCCTGTTGCAACAAGACGATTAATTCCAGGGCGTCTATGGAATCCAAACCCAGTCCCTCCACGAAAAGCGGTTGGTCATCACCGATGTCTCCAGGCTTCAGGTCTTTCAAATTGAGCTGGGCGATGATCTGTCGCTTTAAATCGGCCATTAGTTTATCCATTGTCTGACTGATAAATTTGATGAATGGTTTCCTGATCGAATAACAAACTGCCTGAAAAATTGTTTGCGGGTTTCTCCACCAGGAACAAAACCGCTTTGCAGGTTTCGTTCAGCAATTCAATCCATCCGCAGATGCACGACTGCAAGATATTATTATTAATCAGGTTATCGACATATTGATGCATAAATGCCGCGTCGAATTCCCTGGAAATGAAAAAAGCATTTTCTCCCTTGAAATGGTGCCGGATACAAATCTCTCCGATCACAATATTGGGCAGCGTATATACAAACAGGGCAGGACTCGCAAAGTCTTTGACGGTTTTATAGTATTTGATGTCTGTGTCCAGGCTGGCATTGGCATTGGATAGTACAATCCCAACATCTTCCGGGAGGTAATTTTTTATCCAGGACGCATCCTTCAGCAACACATCAGCGGCCAGAATGCCCAGTTTGCTCAGGTTATCCATTTTATAAAACTTAGGATACTTCAGCTCCAGGAAGTCGTAAGCCGCATCCAGAAATGCGGCAATGCCAATATCCTTCTTTTCAAAATAAGGAATACCATTTTTAAGGATGAGATGATGGCCAACGATGCAAGTGGCCCTGATATGGTTTTTTACCGGCAACGCCCAATATTATTTTGCAGACGTTTTTTTCAGGGAATCCCTGAACTCTATAATCGATGCCAGTTTATGCAGGGCATTGTGATGATATTTAACGTAAGGGTTTTGGGTATCCCATACATATCCTGCCAAAACAGAACAGATCTGGCTTTTGATCAATGGATCTTGGTCGTCGGCGAAAAAAATGGTATCGAGTATTCCTTCGTACCACGTTGTTACGTATGAACGAAATGTATCCACGCCCTGCATCATGGGCTTGGTGTATTCATTGTCCCAGTCAATGGTCTCCCCACGCAGTTTGCGGATGACGAGACCGGCAGCCATCTGGCTTGAAACAGTCGCCAGCGTTACACCTGAAGAAAATACGGGATCTAGGAATTCCGTTACATTCCCGGTCAGCACGAAACCTTCTCCAAAAAATGTATTGGTGGTGGTGGACCAGGATTCCAGCACTTTTGGAGCAAAGACCAGTTGCACGTCTTTAAACCTTTCCTGCAGGTAGGGCTCTTTATCGATCAGGGCGCGCAGCTGCTGCTCGTTGTCTCCCTGCGTTTTTGTAAAGAACGACAGGTCTCCGACAAAACCCAGGGACGTGATGCCGCTGGAGAAGGGAATGATCCAGACCCAAACTCCGGGTTCATGGACCACGATGGTAATTCGGTTAGGCTCATCCGATAGAGACCGTTTTGTATCCACTGTATGAGCAAACAAAGCTTTTCGGGGGGGAAGATTGGAAGGCTTGTCGAGGTTAAACAGGCGGGGGATGACCCTGCCATACCCGCTTCCGTCGATAATAAATTTTGCTTCAACCTGGCTTTTGTTTCCATGGGTGTCTTCCACGGTGGTCAGGGATTCTGAACCCCTGAATTCAATCGCGGTTACTGCGCTTTCATACGCAATGGGTACGCCCATAGATTCCACCATATCAGCAAGGGTCTTGTCAAATTCAGCCCTTGGTACCTGCCAGGTCCAGTTCCAGCCTTCGGTAAACTGGTCGGCAAATAAATAGTCGCAGATCTTGCCGTTCTTTACAAATTTAGCCCCGAATTTTTCCTGGAATCCCTTGGCCTTCACTGCTTCGAGGAAACCCGCTTCTTCGAGCGCTTCCATGCACCTGGGCAACAGGCTTTCTCCGATGACGAACCGGGGAAATTTTTGTTTTTCAACGATTTTCACTTTGTATCCTGCTTTGTTCACGATAGCGGCGGCAAC
>DATHGW010000012.1:0-12616 GCA_035317445.1 Puia sp. | reverse complement strand
GCATTTAACCTGGTGGGTAGCATTGATGATGCGATGGAAAAGGGCAAGAAACTAATGGCCCAGGCGCAGCAATAATATTTTTTAACCTTCGATATGAACCTCGAAATATTAACCCCGGAGAAAAAAATATTCAGTGACGATGTCTACGGCGTTCAGCTGCCAGGTGTGACCGGCCTTTTCGAGGTATTGGACAAACACGCTCCGCTGATCAGCGCGTTAAAGGCCGGGCGCATCAAAATATTAAAGAACAAAGCCAATTCCCTCGCTTTTTTTGATATTCAAAGTGGTTTTGTTGAAGTGATCGCAAACAATGTTACCGTGCTGGTAGAGGGCGCCGTGCCAGTAGAAGGCAAATAAATCATCATCAATTCAACTGCGGATCGATGGGGAAATTGGCCATCATCTCGTAGTCGCCCCCGAGATAGCGCAGGGCTTCTTTCCATAGACCACCGGATTCCTTGTGGAAGATCAATTTTCGGTTAGCCTTGGCCGATAGCCATGACTTTTCTTTCAGTTCGTCGTCGAGCTGGCCGCTGCCCCACCCCGAATAACCAATAAAGAACCTGATCTTGTTCATGTTGATGTCCCCGGAACGAATAAGGCCGATGGTCGCTTCAAAATCACCACCCCAATACACGCCATCTGTAATTTCATATCCGCCGGGTATTTTCTCAGGGTATTGATGGAGGAAATGAATCGTATCCATCTGAACCGGACCTCCGTAAAAAACAGGGATCGACAGATCATCCAGGCCGTGCACGAGTTCATTGAGCGTATAGTCGTAATGCTTATTCAGAACGAATCCAAAACTACCTTCCTCCTGGTGATCGCAAAGGATCACGACTGTACGCATGAAATTGGGATCCTTCAGAAATGGATCGGCAATCAGCAATATGCCTGGACCAGGATTTTCCATATAGTCTAAATTAGTTAATCCGGATGAAAATACTGGAAGACCTGCCAGGTTTTTGAAAACCTCACAGGTCTTATCCTGAAATCCCTTTTCTTTGTGAAACCTTAGTTAAAAGGCCTTCTCCGCCTTAAGGGAAAGCCTTTTAACCTTGTACCAATGTATAAATTTGCAGTTCGTTTGATTAACAGATAAAAAAGCCTGCTGATTTTTCTGTTTGTTAAATAAAACAATCATTGAAAAAGAACTTTCCTATTATTTTCATCCTGATCAGTTTATCGCTTATTGGAATCATTTACATCCAGTGGAACTGGATATTGACCATGGTGGAAAATAAACAGGAGGAGCTCAACCACAAGCTGGTAGATGCCACGCATGATGTGGGCCTCGAATTGATCGCTTACAAAGAATCCATTACATCCAAGCCCGCTTACCTCACCAAACCTGGGTTCAATTGGCGCCCGACAGAGCAGTTCATGAAGGAATTCATGAAAACGCCGACGCTCGTGGACCAGTTTACTTCGGACCAAATTGCCAATAAACTGAAGACCGCCCTGAACATTCGCGGGCTGAGGGATACGCGTTTTGAATTCTGTCTCAGTTCAGAAACCAGTGGATCGAGCCAGCTCGCAATAAATGCTGAAATAAGGTCTTCTAGTTTTTTAAAGGCATTTCAAGATACGGTTCATAACCTGTCCACTTTCATGCCCCTGCTCGTACCGAGCGGAAGCGACCTGGAGGGGCTGGTGCCGATGGAAACACTGACTGTCGTAGTGCCCGGTTTCAAGGACGTGGTGATGAAAGAAATGAGGATCAAGATCATGGGGGTGATCCTTTTTACACTCATCATCATTGCCGCATTTTATGTCACCGTCAGCACCCTCGTGAGGCAGAAAAAACTGAGTGAGATCAAAAATGATTTCATCAACAATATGACCCATGAATTCAAGACGCCCCTGGCCACCATTTCGCTGGCAGTGGACGCACTAAGAAATGAGAAAGTCGCCAATGACAAAACGAGATCGGCGTATTTCAGCGGCATCATCAAGGAAGAAAACAAACGGATGAACAAACAGGTGGAGATTATTTTGCAGGCTGCGTTGTCAGACAGGCAGGAATTGCAATTGAATCTGCAGCCCATCCATGTGCATAAAGTCATTCAGGATTCGATGGAGAATTTTCAATTGCAGCTCCAGGAGAAACAGGGGAAATCAGAATTGTTATTAAATGCCGGCAACGATTTGCTCCAGGCCGATGAAGTACATTTCACTAACCTGATCAGCAACCTGATTGACAATGCTGTAAAATATTCCAGGGATCGCTTAGTCATCAAAATCACCACGCATAACAGCCCCAGGGGCCTGATCATTCGTATTGAAGACAATGGCATTGGCATGAATAAGGAAACACAACGCCGGATCTTCGAGAAATTTTATCGCGCCCATACAGGCAATATCCACAATGTAAAGGGTTTTGGGCTGGGATTAAGTTATGTGAAAACCGTGGTAGACGCACACCACGGAAAGATCAAGGTCGAAAGCACGATTGGGAAAGGAACGGCGTTTACCATGGAGTTTCCGATCAGGAATAGGAGCTAGGTAAATGGTGAGTTGGGGTCTGATTTCCCAAACAGCAGGCATCCATCGCCGTAACTTAGAAAGCGAAATTCATTTTTCAGGGCATAATCATAAACAGCCTTCCACTCTTCCCCGAGTAAGGCGGCGACCAGCAGCAACAAAGTAGATTGCGGCTGGTGAAAATTGGTAATCAGCGCATGAACTATTTTCCATTGATAACCAGGAGCGATCAGGAGCCTTGTCTTCGAAATTAAGTTGTCCGTTTTGTTTTTATCCATCCAGCCAATTAAAGCCGCCAGCGATGCATGGGCAGATATGTCCCCGGCATCGGATTCATATGCCTCCCATTGTTGAATGGATAAGTCTTCCCTCGTGCTGTCGGGATTTTTTATGATCTTCAGGCCCATCCAATATAAACTTTCGAGTGTTCGCAAGGAAGTGGTACCAACCGGGATAATAGGAGCAGGCAAGGCTTTCATCAACCTCTCAACCGTTGACCTGTTTACCTCGATGAACTCCGCATGCATTTCGTGCCCTTCTATCTTTGCAGATTTTACGGGCTGAAAAGTTCCCGCACCCACATGCAACGTTACAAACTCCAGTTGGATTTTTTTTAAGGACATTTGCTTAAAGAGCTGATCCGTAAAATGCAGACCTGCCGTCGGTGCAGCAACAGACCCTTCCGCTGCTGCATAAATGGTTTGATATCTTTCTGCATCTGATGCTTCAGCTTTTCTTTTAATATAAGGAGGAAGCGGGATGGATCCAATTTGATGCAGCATCTCTGCAAAGCTCAGCGATGAAGGCGTCCAGGAAAGCTCAATGATAAAATGATCCGGTCTTTTCTCGATATAGTTTGCAATCAGGCAAATTTCCTTGCTATTCGCTGTGGATCTCTTTTCCAGCACCAGGCCCTTCTTCCATTTCGAAGCTCCCCCGATCAGGCATTTCCACAATACGCTTCCCGTTTGTAACATGGCGCTGCTGATGTCCAGATACGATTCATGGGGCTCAAGACAGAATATCTCGATCAAACCGCCCGATGATTTCTGAAACAATATCCTAGCTTCCATCACCCGGGTATTGTTAAAAACGAGCAACCCATTCCCGGGAAGGTATTCGGTGATGTTATGGTAAGTATCCGTTAAAATTTTTCCGTCCCTGTAAATAAGCAATTTGGAAGCATCCCTTTCAGCCAGTGGGTAGGCGGCAATTTTTTCTTCGGGAAGATGATAAGTAAAATCGTGAATTGAAATTCCTGCAGGATGCATGATAAAGCACGGCTAACTGCTGTGACAAGGCAAAGATACTGGGGTTTTGATCGGATATCAGCAGAGACGAATTGTGAAGCATATCATATCAGTACAATGAGTGTATCAGAACCGTACAATATGGCAAATAGTTCCTTTATAAAGCATTGTGTAGTAAGAATATGCTAAACTGGCATTTAATTGGCACCTTGAAGACTGCTTAAACGAAGAAGCGGCTAAATTATTCAGCAAAAGAAATTATTTATGCTAACGATTTATATAAAAAGAGCGTGGCGCAACATCATTAAGAACAAAGTTTCTTCCTTTGTCAATATCGGCAGCCTGGCTCTTGGTATAGCGGTTTCCATGGTGATTGGTCTTTGGATCTGGGATGAATTATCGTTCAACAAATACCATCAATATTACGACCGTATCGCGCAGGTTATGCAGCGCCAGACTTTCAGTGGTGAAATACACACCGATAAGGCGATCGCTATTCCGTTGGGCGCCGAACTTAGAAACGGGTTTGCAAAAGATTTCAAGTATGTTGTTTTATCCTCCTGGACCAACTCGCACCTTCTTTCTTTCAAGGATAAGAATTTGCTAAGGCCTGGTAATTTCATGGAACCTGATGCACCCCGCATGCTCACACTAAAAATGATTAAGGGCACAAGTGCCGGGTTGCAGGATCCATCTTCTATTTTCATTTCTGAGTCCGTATCTATATCTCTTTTTGGCAATATAGATCCAATGGGCAAAGTATTGGGTATAGACAATAAATTCAGTGCAAAAGTTACCGGGGTTTATGAGGATCTTCCGAATAACAGCAGTTTTCACGATGTTTCATTCATTGCTCCCTGGAATATGTATCTTTTTGGTGATGAGGATACAAAAAATGCCAGCCTAAATTGGGGCGACAATGGTTACCAGCTATTTGCTCAGATTGCCGATCATGCAGATATGGCTAAGGTTTCCGAGAAAATAAAACATGTCAAACTCAACAAAATAAGTCAGGAAGAAGCAAGGACATTGCTGCCGGAAGTATTTCTTCAGCCGATGAGTCGATGGTATTTATATTCGGATTTCGTAAACGGAGTTAATGTCGGCGGCAGAATGCAGTATGTTTGGATGTTTGGAATAATTGGCGGATTTGTTTTGCTATTGGCATGTATAAATTTTATGAACTTAAGTACTGCAAGGTCAGAACGACGCGCAAAAGAGGTCGGAATTCTCAAGGCGATTGGATCTTTGAGAGGGCAGTTGGTCCGTCAATTTTTTAGCGAATCCTTTCTGGTCGCAATTTTTTCATTTGTCCTTGCATTGGTTTTGGTGCAGCTCATTCTTCCATTCTTCAACCAGGTGGCAGACAAAAAAATTCAGATCTTGTGGGGGAACCCAATTTTTTGGCTGATGGGTATTGGATTCATTCTCCTGACCGGATTCATTGCAGGTAGTTATCCCGCCATTTATCTGTCCTCTTTTGAACCGATAAAAGTTTTAAAGGGTACATTCAAAGCAGGGCGTTTTGCAGCCATTCCCCGGAAGATATTGGTCGTTGTGCAATTTACCGTTTCAGTAATTTTGATCATCGGCACAATCATTGTTTTTCGCCAAATTCAATTTGCAAAAAATCGCCCTATTGGCTATAATCGGGATCGATTGGTTTTGATGAGGATATATACGATGGATCTGTACAATCACTTTGATGCTGTGCGGAACGATCTGCTGAAAAGTGGGCTTGTCAAAGAAATGTCGGCATCATTGAATTCGATAACTAACCTGGGGAGGCAGAGCAGCGGTTTTGACTGGAAAGGGAAGACGCCTGAAAGGTCTGATATGTTTGCTGTGGTTGGTGTAACACCTGAATTTGGGAAAACGGTTGACTGGCAAATATTGGCAGGAAGAGATTTTTTAAGACAATTGTCCACAGATTCTGCTGGTTTGATTTTAAACGAGGCCGCAGTAAAATATATGGGACTCAAAAATCCCATCGGTGAAACCGTGACCTGGGGCAAAAAATATACCATACTCGGAGTGGTAAAGGACATTATTGTGGGATCACCTTATGAACCAGTAAAGCAGGCAATATACTATATCGATCCGGAAGGGGGTGGTGTTATCAATATCAAGATCGATCCTAGTGTAAATTTCAGGAAGGCGCTTGACAAAATCGAAGCCGTTTGCAAAATATATGCTCCCTCATCTCCCTTTGATTATAAAATTGTTGGTGATGAGTACACTAAGAAATTCAGTGAAGCCGAACGCGTCGGCAGGCTTGCGACTGCATTTGCTCTGCTTGCCATCTTCATTTCCTGCCTTGGTGTTTTCGGATTAGCGACATTCATAGCTGAGCAGCGAACGAAAGAAATTGGTTTGCGCAAGGTCCTGGGAGCAACAGTTTTTTCCATATGGCGCTTGTTATGCAAAGACTTTGTCGTTCTGGTATTGATCTCATTACTCATCGCAACCCCTTTAGCTTATTACTTTATGGATCGGTGGTTACAAAATTATCCATATCGTGCAGAGATTTCCTGGTGGATTTTTGCATCTACGGGAATGACTGTAATGCTTATTACCTTATTAACTGTGAGTTATCAAAGTATACAGGCAGCTTTGATGAACCCTGTTAAAAGTTTAAGATCAGAATAATTTCCCCTTTATAAGAAAAATAACCGGGCCATTCAACGCTTCGCTCTTGGCACCACCAGCTTGAGTCCGCTCCATACTTCGCTTACGGCGCATACTTTTATATCTACGAGGTCGTGTCCTAACGCATATCTGCGTATGATGTCTTCCGTTAGGTCTGTCGGAATCCCCGCGGTTTTCTTATACCAGGAAACCCAGATGCTGATCGCGGGGTTGGCCTTTCGTACGGGTTCTAATTTTTTCATTTCGGTTTCCAGTTCCTTATTTGATCTGACAAAAAGGTGCACCAGATCGGGGATTTCTTTTTTCTTCAGGAGCTGGGAAGAGATATCAGATTCAAGCAAGTCAAAATAATCCCCGGGGGCGTTGACCATCAAAACGCGGGTTGCTTCGGAAATGCCCAGCTTTTTGATGAGCGCTGTGCCCGAGTATCCGGCAGGCATATTAAATGGGTTGATCGTTTGAAATCTGGTTCCCCGCCCAAATCTACAAAGGTTATTCACAAGTTATACAGCCTCATTCAGGTTTCATTCACAGACTGAAGCCTGTTTTTGTTGTGAGGGGATTTTCAAAGCGTTTCCCGCATTGCCTTTTGATTGCCAATGATTTCTGTGGAAAAATTAAAAAGATTGAAATTAGTTGGATAAGTGGGAAAAAGTGTTATTTTGTGTTTATTTTGGTTTCTATTGATTCAACCTCTTGTAAATGATTGGTTTTCTGGGCGAATACGAAGCTACGCTGGACCCCAAAGGTCGTTTCCTACTACCCTCCGGCTTCAAAAAGCAGCTGCCGGAAGGAGAAGGATCCCTTTTTGTCATCAACAGGGGGTTTGAAAAATGTCTTAGCCTATACCCCATGAAAAGCTGGGAGCCCATATTTAATGAGATCAGCAAGCTGAATGATTTTGATCCTAAAGTTCGGTCTTTCAGGCGATATTTTTTAAACGGGGCGATCGGTCTGGAACTGGACTCTGCCGGACGCCTCCTGGTACCACCGAATCTGAAGGAATATGCCGGGTTAGAAAAAGACATTGTTCTGGCATCGGCAGTAGGCAAAATTGAAATCTGGGATAAAATTAAATACCAACAGTTCTTTGAAACCATTTCGCCGGAATCGTTCAGCAGTATCGCTGATGAAGTCATGAACCGGAAGAAAGTTGATTAGTTGACAAGTTGATTAGTTGTCATGGGCAAAAGAAAACATATAAAGAAAACAACAAAATACACCCAACCAATCAACCAATCAACTAATCAACCAGTCAACTTATCAACCAATCAACCACTCAACTCCCCCTACCACAGGGCCGTTTTGCTGCAGGAGGCGGTCAACGGACTAAACATGCGGGAAGATGGTGTATACGTCGACTGCACTTTTGGCGGCGGCGGCCATTCGATGGAAATGCTGAAACGACTGGGCCCCAACGGCAGGCTGTTTGTTTTTGACCAGGACGCGGATACAAGGCAGTTTGTGCCTGATGATGCAAGGGTGGTTTTTGTACCGCACAATTTTCGCCACCTGCAAAGATTTTTGCGCCTGCATAAAACGACAAAGGTAGACGGCATACTGGCCGACCTGGGGGTGAGCAGCCACCAGTTTGATGAAGCTGCCAGGGGCTTCTCGATTCGATTCGATGGCGATCTCGATATGAGGATGGACAAACGGCAATCATTGACTGCCGCGGTGATCCTGAACACATATTCTGAACAACAGTTGCACAAGCTCTTTGAACAGTACGGTGAAGTGACCAATGCAAAAACCCTTGCGAAAACCATTGTACAGGCGCGTGCCTCTGGATCACTTCAGACCATCGGCGGATTTAAGCAGGCAATTGGATTTATCGTGAAGGGAAATCCGAACAGATACTTTGCGCAGGTTTTCCAGGCCCTTCGCATTGAAGTGAATGATGAATTTGGAGCATTGAAAGAAATGCTCGGGACCGTGCCGGATCTGCTGAAACCAGGTGGCCGGATCGCCATCATCAGTTTTCATTCGCTGGAAGACCGGATAGTAAAAAATTTCTTCAAAACAGGTTCTTTCATGGCAGACGATCAGACAGACCCATTTGGACAACATACGGTAGAAAAAGTATTGGCGGCAATCACAAAGAAACCCATCGTTCCCGGCGACGATGAGTTGAGGGAGAACAAGCGTTCCAGGAGTGCGTTGCTGCGGATCGCGGAACGGGTAGAAGAGGGCTAGTGGGGAATGGTAAGAGGCTAGTGGGAAGAAGCAAGTGGTAAGTGGCTAGTGGCAAGAAAAACGCAAATCGTATCTCCCACTTGGTACTCGCCACTAGCCACTAGCCAAAAAAATATCTCAATGGAAAAAACAACATACCAGGAAAGAATAACCGGCCTGAAGCGATTGCTCAGGTATCAATGGATTGTTAAGAACATTCCATTCTTCTTATTCCTGGCCTTGCTGGCTGTCATTTATATATACAACGGTCATTATGCAGATAAGGTAGTCCGGAACATCGGAAAGACCAACAATGAATTAAAGGAATTGCAATATGAATACAAAACATTGAAGAGTGAAGTGATGTTTCGCAGCAAACAGAGTGAACTGGCCAGGGCTGTTGAACCATTTGGATTAAAAGAACTGACCGTGCCGCCGATGCTGCTGATTGACAGCAGTGCGGACAAAAGCAAATGAACAAATATTGACCGATTCCATTTAAACCGACCGACTGATATTGGAACTTAAGAGAGACATATTATGGAGGGTTTACCTCTGCTTCCTCTGTATCGTACTCATGTGCATTTTTGTGCTGGGAAGGACTTTCTATATCCAGCAGGTTGAAGGAAAATATTGGCGCGGTCTGAGTGATAGCCTTCATCAGAAATTTGTGGACCTGACCGCTGAACGTGGAACCATCTACAGCGAAGACAGCAATATGCTGAGCACATCCATTCCCTACTTCAACATATATATTGATTTTGGCGCTGATGGCCTGAGGGAGAAAAATGGTAAACGATTTAAAGACAACCTGGATTCTCTGTCATTGTGCCTGGCCGGTTTGTTCAGGGACCAAACAGCAGCTGCGTATAAACGTGAGTTGCAGCGCGGCTATCGCACCGAAGACCGGTATTACCCGCTTCAGAAAAACCTGACATTCGAACAATACAAAATATTGAGATTATTCCCGCTTGTCCGCCAGGGCCGGAACAAAAGCGGTTTTATTACCGAAATCAACAGTAGAAGATTAAATCCGTTCGGCTTGCTGGCCAATCGTACCATTGGTCTGGCAAGAGCCAACGCACAGAATGTGGGACTGGAGAGAACTTATGATACCCTGTTAAAAGGAGAAAACGGCCGCCGCCTGGTCCGGTACATGGCCGCAGGAACCTACATCCCCGTGGAAGGCTATGAAATTGAACCGGAGAACGGAAAAGATATCTTAACCACGATCGACGTAAACACACAGGACATCGCAGAAAATGCGCTGATGAAAATGATGATCGACAATGAGTGCGAACATGGCACCTGCATCGTGATGGAAGTCGCTACCGGCAAGATCAGGGCGATCGCCAACCTTGGCCGCCAGCCCGATGGATCTTATTGGGAAGACCTGAATTACGCCATCCGCGCCTCAGAGCCCGGATCCACCTTCAAGCTGGCTACCCTGCTTGCTCTGCTGGAGGACAATAAGGTAAAGCTTTCCGATCAGGTTAATATAGAAGGAGGCGTCTGGAAAGTTTCAGGTCGTACCGTTTACGATAGCGAAAAAAGTGACAAGACGAATGTAACAGTCAAGCAGGCTTTCGAACACAGTTCCAATGTGGGCATGGCCAAACTGACAACAGCGGGTTATTCCAATAACCCGCAGCAATTCGTCAATCATCTGAAGAAATTACACCTGAATCAATTCACCAGAATTGACCTTGCGGGAGAAACACAGCCCGTTGTCAAAACGCCTCAATCAAGAACCTGGAGCGCGACCTCCTTACCCTGGATGGCATTCGGCTACGAGGTGCTGATCAGCCCGCTGCGCACACTCACTTTATACAATGCAATTGCCAACAATGGAAAAATGATGAAGCCCTACCTGGTTAACAATATTCAGTTCGCAGGAAGAACGGTCAGGCAAAATGAACCCGAGGTCGCCATCGACAATATATGCAGTGCACAAACGCTGAAGTTGTTGCGGGAATGCCTGGAAGGTGTTTGCATTGAAGGCACGGCAAAGGGCGTATTTAAAAACACGTACTATAAGGTGGCTGGAAAAACGGGAACCGCGTTGGTTGCCAACGGTAACCGTGGATACGCTGATCATATCTACCAGTCTTCCTTCGCAGGCTATTTCCCCGCCGACCGTCCCAAATATTCCTGCATCGTGGTCATTAAAAATAAGCCTTTTGCCAAAAAATTTCTTGGCGCACACGTAGCAGGGCCTGTTTTCAGGGAGGTGGCGGACAAGCTCATGAGTCTCGAAACAGGATCCTACCAAAGCAACCTGGCAACAAGCCCGGGCAGGGATAGTGCTGAATTTTACTATGCAGGAGCGTTGAAGGATCTACGTGAGGTCGCTGCTTCGCTTGATATCCGGTACACGGATTCCGCTGCAAAGTCTGAATGGGGAAGATGGTATGCAAGTAATGACCAGCCGGTGTTGAACGAAAAAACAGTTCAAAAAAACCTGGTGCCTGACGTAAAGGGCATGGGACTGAAAGATGCGCTTTACCTGTTGGAAAACATGCATCTTAAAGTACAGGCCAGGGGGATCGGAAAAGTGAGGTCGCAAAGCATTCAAGCCGGAACAGCAGTGGTAAAAAACCAAACACTAACACTGGAACTAAATTAATGATGCTACTGCAGGATATATTATATAAGGTGAATCTAAGGCTGGTCAAAGGCAGTCTCGACATCGAGGTGAACAATATCCAGTCTGATTCCAGGAAGGCTGGCAAGGGATCATTGTTCGTCGCGGTCAAGGGTGTGCATATTGATGGGCATCAGTTCATCGGGGCCGTGGAGCAAAAAGCTGTGGCGGCCGTCGTCTGTGAAGTATTACCTGAACAAACCCTGGAATCCATCACCTATATCCAGGTTGAGAATAGTGCAGCAGCAGCTGGTTATATCGCCCATAATTTTTATGGACAACCCTCTGAAAAATTAAAGCTGGTGGGCATTACAGGCACAAACGGAAAAACGACGATTGCTACAATGCTCTATAAGCTATTTACTGCGTTGGGATATAGAACTGGTTTGCTGAGTACCGTTCAAAATCAAATCGGAGACCAGGTGGTTCCCGCAACACATACTACACCGGATGCCATCAGCCTGAATGCATTACTGAAACAAATGGTTGATGCGGGCTGTACCCATGCATTCATGGAAACCAGTTCGCATGCCATCGACCAGCATCGAATTGCAGGACTTCACTATGTCGGCGCGGTGTTCAGCAACATCACCCATGACCACCTTGACTACCACAAAACTTTTGATGAATACATCCGGGTGAAGAAGGTTTTTTTTGATGGCCTGCCTTCTTCGGCTTTTGCGGTCTCGAATGCCGATGACAAACGGGGTGCGGTCATGGTTCAAAATACGCATGCAAAAAAATACTTCTATAGCCTGAAAACAACAGCGGATTTTAAAGGGAAAATCCTGGAGAATAACCTTACCGGCCTGGTCATGTCGGTCAATGACCAGGAGGTCCATTTCAGGCTGATTGGCGAATTCAATGCCTACAATCTGCTGGCAGTGTATGGAACAGCCATTTGTCTGGGAGAAGAAAATCAGGAAGTGCTGCGTTGCCTGAGCGTGCTGACAGGCGCCGAAGGAAGGTTCGAATATATCCTGTCAGCGAAGGAAAAAATTATGGGCATCATTGACTATGCCCATACGCCCGACGCGCTCGTGAACGTACTGGCAACGATTCAAAAATTAAAAAAAGGAGTTGAACAGATCATCACGGTTGTGGGTTGTGGCGGCGACCGCGATAAGACCAAGCGGCCCGTGATGGGCGAAGTGGCCTGTAAGTACAGCGACAAAGTAGTGTTCACTTCGGATAACCCACGCAGTGAGGATCCCGCGCAGGTCATCCGTGACATGGAAGTGGGATTGAGTTCTGCAGCAAAAAGAAAATACATATCCATTGTGGACAGGAAGGAAGCGATCAAAACTGCAGTCAGCCTGGCCAGGCCGGAAGACATCCTGCTCGTGGCCGGCAAGGGACATGAAAAATACCAGGAAATAAAATCGGTAAAATATCCATTTGATGATAAGGC
>DATHGW010000011.1:0-3115 GCA_035317445.1 Puia sp. | reverse complement strand
AAGCTATCCCATTATGGAAAGACTGAATTATGTGATTTGCCGAATCAAGATCAATGGATTGGTTTATTACCTGGATGCCAGTGAACCATTATTAGGATTTGGTAATTTGCCCGCGAACTGTTATAACGGTCACGCCCGGATCATTAGTGAAACAGATTCCGGATCTGTATTTTTTTATGCCGATTCAATCAAGGAGCGGGACAATACAAATGTCGTCATCATCAATGATGAAAAGGGAAATCCGAGCGGCGGCTTTCAAACAACGCCGGGATATTACAAATCTTATAGCATCCGTGAATCCATAAATAAAGAAACGGATAAGGCATTCTTCAAAAATATCCAGACTTCTTATGGCTCAGACATGACCATAGGGAACACTGGAGTTGATTCCCTGGACAACCTTGAACAACCCGTCACGTACCATTACGATTTCGATTTTAAAAATTGGAAAGATCAGGATATCATTTATTTCAACCCCATGATGTCGGCCGCTTACAGGGAAAATCCATTCAAATCTTTTGAGCGAAGGTTTTTGGTTGAAATGCCTTATCCACCAGACGAAATGTATACCTTCAATATGGAAGTTCCTAAAGGATATTCAATTGAGGAAATTCCCAAGTCCAGCAAGGTAACCCTTAATGGAACAGACGGATTTTTTGAATATATCATCCAGCAATCAGCATCGGATATACAAATGCGTTGCCATCTGAAACTGAACAAAGCTACCTTCTCGGCAATCGAGTACAACACACTTCGGGATTTTTATGGATTTGTCGTTAAAAAGGAAAGTGAGCAGATTGTTTTTAAGAAGAAAAAATAAAATGAATAAAATCCTTTCCCTGTTTCTTTCTTTATTTATCCTGGTTAACAATTTGCAGGCCGGCGATGGCGAATACGCTGTGACAAATATTCCGCCCAACCTCTTAAAGTCCGCTAATATTATTAAGCGAAAGGAAGAGATCCGGTTCGAAATACTGAATGCCGGCAATGCCACGGAATATCGTAAATATGTTTTGACTGTTCTCAATGATAACGGCAACGAACATGCCCTACTTACCGAAGGATATGACAAACTCATATCGATAGAATCCATTACAGGTGCTCTTTATGATGCCGCGGGAAAAAAGATTAAGAGCATTAAAAAATCTGATATTGAAGACCTGAGCGGGACGGGGGGAAGTCTGATAACAGATATCAGAATAAAACATCACAATTTTTACTGCAAATCTTACCCCTATACCGTCGAATATGAGGTTGAGATCAAATTCAATTTTACGATGTTCTTCCCCGGATGGACACCCATTGAAGACCAAAACTACGCAGTGCAGGAGAGCAAATTGACCGTCGTTTGTCCAGTTGATTACAAATTCAGATTTAAGACCTTCAATTATTCTGAGGCTCCGCAAATCCAAACGAAAAAATCACTCAGAGAATATACCTGGGAGGTTAAGGATTTGCCGGCAGTGGTTTGGGAATTTGCTCATCCGGAATGGAATGAAGTAACACCTACCGTATTGCTCGGACCTGAACAGTTTGAAGCAGAGGGATATAAGGGGAATATGCAAAGCTGGCAGGATTATGGCAAATTTGTATATGCATTAAAAGCAGGGAGAGATCAACTGCCAGACGAAATTAAACTCAAGGTCCATCAATTAACTGACCATCTACCCAACCCCAGGCAAAAAATCACCAGGCTCTACGAATTTATGCAGGGGAATACGCACTACATTAGTGTGCAGTTGGGTATAGGTGGATGGCAGCCCTTTGACGCAAATTATGTTGCCAGCAAGAAATATGGCGATTGCAAAGCACTCTCCAATTACATGTATTCTTTGTTGAAAGAAGCCGGCATAAAATCTTATTATACTTTGATTTCGGCTGGGGCTGATAAAAAATATCTGGTTGCAGATTTTCCTTCTTCACAATTCAATCATGTAATTCTTTGCGTTCCTCTGGAAAAAGACAGCGTTTGGCTTGAATGCACCGACCAAAATATGCCCGCAGGTTATCTCGGTGATTTTACTGACGATCGGTATGCATTGCTGATAGATGAATCGGGCGGTAAACTCGTGAGAACGCCAAAATATGGGGTCAATGAAAATGTTCAAACGAGAAAAATCAGTGCTAATATAAACGAAGAGGGAACCCTTAAAGCCGCAGTAGCTACGAAGTATAGGGCCCTTCAACAGGAGCGGTTGTTCAACGTGATCAATGAGCTATCAAAAGATAAACAATTGGAATATCTAAAGACAGCCATTCATTTACAGACTTATGATGTGATCAATTTTGATTTTAAGGTTGAAAAAAGCCCATTGCCAATTATTATCGAGGCACTGGAATTAGAAGCGTCAAACTATGCCCAGGTAAGTGGCAGACGCTTGTTTATTAATCCAAATATATTAAACCGTTCACGCACGCGGCTTGAGACAGAAGAAGACCGGAAATACGATATTAACCTGACTTTGGACTTCAGGGATATAGACTCAGTAGAAATAAAAATTCCCGCTGGATTTATTCCCGAGTCAATTCCCAGGGAAATGAAAATTATCAGCGAATTCGGGAAATATGTAAGCCTTACCAGGTTTGACGGAGACAGGATCATATACTATCGCCTGCAGGAAGAATATTCAGGAAAATTTCCCGTGCAGAAGTATGCAGAACTGGTGGAATATTACGAACAACTTTACAAGGCAGACCAGGCCCAGATTGTTTTAGTGAAGAAAGATAAGTGATCGATTAAATTTCCCCAAAAAGATAGTTTCCTTAAATTGCCTGTTCATTAACAGGCCACATGAAATATTTGCTGGGTTTTGACATTGGATCTTCTTCGGTAAAAGCCGCCCTGGTAGAGGGCGCTTCCGGCAAAACAGTGGCTTCGGCATTTTCGCCTTCCACGGAAATGCCCATCATCTCCACCCAAACTGGTTTTGCTGAACAGGATCCCGAAGACTGGTGGGCGGAATTGATCCATACCATGCAAAAATTAAAATCCAAACATCCATTCAAACCGGATGAAGTGATCAGCATTGGCATTTCTTACCAGATGCATGGACTGGTCTGTCTTGATAAACAGCAACGATCCCTTCGGCCATCCATCATTTGGTGCGATAGCCGT
>DATHGW010000010.1:0-2962 GCA_035317445.1 Puia sp. | reverse complement strand
TGAGCGACCGGACCAATATAGAAAATGTCAAGACTGCTATTGCCAATATCGGTTACGATGCAGACGATGTAGGCGCCGAACCAAGCGCATACAAAAAATTACCTACCTGCTGCAAGAAAACCGAAGATGGCGGAGGGCATCACTAAATTAGTATCTCAATTCCACAGCAAACTTCCCCTCTCCCGCTCCTATTTCTGAAGCGGCAGCATTGCTGATCCGGATGCTGAGACCGGCACTTTCCTTCATCTCAGGAAGTTGGCCAAGCACTTTTGCATAAATTGTTTTATTTGTGGCCGCACTTGTCACTTTGACAATAGTGCCCACCGGCACATTGTTCATGAGTGCATAATACTTGCCGTCCTGCCAGCCGCTCGTGCTTTTAAAAGTTCCGGCCTGGCCTGTCAGGGTCTTATTATCACGAAGGTATTCCGTGCCGAAATATCCGCCAGACGGGCCGATCACATTGCTCGTGGCCGTAATGGTATTGGCTGGCATTCCTGTGGAAGGCTTATTTTCTGTCGTTTTGGATTCGGTAACTGCCATGGGTATTTGCTTCGATAGCGGGATTTCCGGTTTCTTTTCATCTTTTACAATGGGTGGCGGAACGTTATTGCCGGCAGTTTTCTCTTCTTCTTTTTTTAACAGGCTGACTGAACCGCTTGCAGCAGGCTGATCTTTGGCAGCTGTTGCCAGAGCCGATTGCGCTGTTTTTCCTTTCAGGTATCCGACGATCAACTGCATCCCTGCTTTGGCCTGGTCACGGGTGATGTGATTCCATTTTTCAAGATTTTCGATCGGCACTTTATTGTACTGCGTGCTGATATGGTACATCCATTCTTTGGGTTGGATGGTATGGTAGACCGGAATGAGCGACTCCCCGGCGGCTTTAAGGCCGTTTTGAGAAAAATTCAGATTTGTGAGGGGAATTTTCAAATGCTCCCCGATTTCAAGAGGTTTATTGAGCGTGGCTCCGTTAAAGGGAGCGATCTCTTTGGGACTGACATTATAAAGCCTGCCCACACTATACCAGTTTTCCTTTGCATCTACAATATGTTCAACGAATAATTTGCCAGGCTCCCCAGCGACCACCAGTAAATGAGGCTGGCCCTGGGATCTCAGCGAAAAAAACAAGGAAAACAGGCAGGCTAATACCAGCTTATTCAAGGACATTTTTTGAATATTATTGTACACTTAACGCAAAGATGGGCAAATATCTTGCAAATAAAATATTAAAAAAAAGGTTAAAAACCTAATGTGTCTCTTTTTACAATCCTCCACTCAACCGGGTAGTAATTATTGATGCGGTTATCCAGAATTTTCATCCAACCCAGGTTTACCCCTTCATATTGAACAAGCGTCCAGCCCTTGGGCGCGCCATCGAGTCTAATGTCATCCTTTCTCAGGTAATGGAGGGCATCCTGTTTTGAAAGGGAAATTTTCGGCACGCCGGGATGAACCAGGTCGCTGAGTGCCAGTTCGTGATGGGGGATCAATTCTTTTGAGCCCATTTTTCCGAGCAGTATCCCTGATTTTTTTAGGTATAACCATGTTTGTAGGTAAGAAAAATCGTTCATCAATTCCTCGGGAATCGCAAATATCAGATCATGTAATTTTAGAAAGGAAAGCGATATATCCTGGCGTACAAAACGCTTGATCATCTCTTTTTCAGACTTATTCAGCATCTCAAATCTGGCCTTTTGTGTTTTAGGAAAGGTAAAGGCCGCGCCCTCCTTTTTGCGTAAGCAACTTATAAAAAGCCCCTCTCCTTTTACTTTGTCGGGATAGAAACGGTAACCGTATGCTCGGTGCAAACGGGAAATACTCTCCACAATATTCCAATCTTCCCGTGTAGACAGTGGCAGGCTTTCTGCCTGAAAATGGTCGAGGATAAAGTCCACGATTGTTTCATTTTCCTCTTCGGAATAAGAGCAGGTAGAATAAATCAGGATGCCATTTTCTTTCAGGGCTGACCAGGCATGCGCAATGATCCTTTGCTGGCGAAGGCTGCAGCTTCTCACATTTTCTTCACTCCATTCGAGGATGGCTTCCGGCTCCCGCCTGAATAAGCCGCTGCCACTGCAGGGGGCATCTATGAGTATCAGATCGAAATAATTTTCTGCGCGGCCAAAAATAGCAGGGTCGCTGTTGCTGATCATTCCGTTTGCCCCACCCCATTTGATCATGTTTTCTTCCAAAACCCCTACCCTGGATTTGATCACTTCATTGCTCACCAACAAGCTATCCTGCGTAATGATGGATTGAATGAGTGTCGACTTCCCTCCGGGAGCGGCGCAGAGGTCGAGTGCCCTGATGGGTTTGGTCAGATCAATGGTTTGCCTGATGGCTTCTTCCAGGAACATGCCCGAAGCTTCCTGGACATAATAAGTGCCGGCATGAAACTTGGGATCGAAACTGAAGACCGGGCGCTCGGCAAGATAATACCCAAAAGTAGACCAGGGTACCCGCGCATATACTTTACTGTTAGCAAACAGGGAGTTGTCCAACGAGATCTTCGATGGATTGGCCCTCACCGATACAACCTGCTCTCCGGAATGATGGATCTTTTCGAATTGCTCCCTGTCAAAACCTGCCACTCCCTCCAGGGAAGCCAATAATGCCAACGGTAATCCGGGTGAATCCAAACCTTAAATATTTTACGAATTACAAATTCTTGATGATCATGATCAGGTGCTGAAGCACACTCTTTGCGTCGCCGAAGAGCATGGAGGTTTTGGGTTTGTAGAACAATTGATTTTCGATGCCTGCATAACCGGGCTTCATACTGCGTTTGTTCACGATAACGGTTTTGGCCAGTTCAACTTCCAGGATGGGCATGCCGTATATCGGAGACGCAGGATCTGTTTTTGCAGCTGGATTCACCACATCATTTGCGCCCAGAACGAGCACAATATCTGTTGTGGGAAATTCAGCATTAGCTTGTTCCATTTCCAGCAATTTGTCA
>DATHGW010000009.1:0-3148 GCA_035317445.1 Puia sp. | reverse complement strand
TCTCTGCCCTGGCCCGAAGGAACTCAAGGCCCATAAAATCAAACTGATCACAATGATCACCCGGCCGGCGTCTGTCACAAATATTTTAGCCTTATTGATCATGGTGACGACGATATTTTTCCAGCGTGGGGACCGGTATACAGGAAGTTCGAGGATGAAAAAACTTTTTTCCTGCAATTTGATGAACCATTTAGCGACCCAGGAAACAACAAGGGCCATAACCAATCCAAGAAGGTACAAGCCCATCATCACCAGTCCCTGCAGGCTCATAAAACCAAGCACGCGACCCTTCGGTATAACGAGTGCGATGAGCATGGTGTAGACCGGCAATCTTGCGCTGCAACTCATGAGTGGCGTAATGAGGATCGTCAGCAACCTTTCTTTGCGGTTCTCGATATTGCGTGCGCTCATGATGGCGGGTACAGCACAGGCAAATCCGCTGATCATAGGCATCACACTCTTTCCATTCAATCCCACTTTGCGCATAAGCTTATCCGTTAAAAAGCTGATACGCGCCATATAGCCGGTATCCTCCAGCAGGGTGATCAATCCAAACAGGATCATGATCTGGGGAATAAAGACCAGGATGCCGCTTAAACCCGCCAGCAACCCATTCACCAGCAGATCACTGAACCAGCCATCTGGCAATATACCCCCCACCCAGCCGCTGAGCTTGGAGAAGGTCCAGTCAATCCCGTCCATGGGAAACTGCGCCAGCCAGAACACGCTCTGGAACATCAGAAAAAGCACCCCGATCAGGATCAGGTATCCCCAACGACGATGGAGCAGGATGTGATCGAGCCTTTCTGTAAATCGTGTTTTCTGAAGCGGATCGGGTTCGGTAACCGTGTGCTGCATGATCTGTTTGATGCGCGTGTAGCGCTGCATGATTTCTTCGGCCTGAACCCTGGTATGATTGAAAGTTTGTTCTGTTTCGATGCGCTCGATCTGTTCCTGCACCGGTTTTTTAAAATTAAATTCCTCATGGTTGATCAGGTAGTGGATCGCTTTATAATCGCTGATGTCCGGGAAAACCCCCTTCATCGCATCAACTGCGGCAGTGGCGAGCAGGTTATTCTGAATGAAATCCCGGGCGGGTGTCTGGTAAAGCTGCTGCACAGTTTGTGCAATGACCTTTTTCAAGGGCTGGATGCCTTTGTTTCGTCTGGGATTGACCACGACAATAGGCAGACCCAATTCCCTTTCTAACCCATTCACATCAATTTCAATATCTTTTTTACTGGCCAGGTCCATCATGGTCAGGGCAATGACGACCGGCATTTTCAGGTCGATGATCTGGGAACAGAACAATAAGTTCCTTTTGAGATTGCTCGCATCCACCAGTAAGACCACAAGATCAGGCTTCACATCAGCATCCTGGTTAAGCAAAACCTTGTAGGTGACCCATTCGTCGCCGCGTTTGGGGTAAAGGCTATAGGTGCCCGGCAGGTCGATGATCTCTGCGTTCATGCCAGGGGTCAGTTCACTGATCCCCGTTTTTTTATCGACCGTCACCCCCGGAAAATTGCCCACTTTCTGATGCAAACCCGTGAGGGCATTGAACAGCGAACTTTTTCCGCTGTTCGGATTACCAACTAATGCGATATGTAGGTTTTTTTTAGTCAAAAGTGGGAGCCGCCTTCAAAATCAGGCCAAATGGCAATAGCCGGCAAAATTACCCCTAATAATCAGAATTGATTTACGAAATCGGGAGGTTTATCGTCCCCGTCCGCCAACCACCAGCTTTCCATCCTCATAAAAAGGCAGAACACTGGCCTGGTCAGGAATAAGACAATAGCGGATATCTTTTTCCAGCCCAAAACCTTCTAAACGTTTAAAATGGGATGCGTTTTTACCCTGCATATAACCATAGAGGTCATCGCGTGCCTCCAGGAAAACGGTTTCCGCTATGCCGGATGAGTCACAGTCAATAGCAAACTTCTCTTTTACCCGGTTGACCACCGCACCTGCAAACAACAGATCCTCAATATTCACTTTATCCTTCCATGCAGCACAAGCGAGAATGACCGGCTGGTGCTGCTGCAACAAATAATCGCAGATCATGGTCAGATTTAAAAAAGACCCGGTTATGATCTCCTGTGCGCCTTTGTCCAGTGCCATATGCAACAGCCTGGTTCCATTCGTAGTCGTCAGTACGAGGATCTTGCCGGCGATGAATTGGCGGGGATATTCGAAAGGTGAATTGCCATAAGACAAGCCTACGGCTATTTTGCCATCGCGTTCGCCCGCTGTAACACAATCGATCTGCCTGCCGAGCTCAATGCATTTGGCCACGCTGTCCACCGGTATGATATATTTGGCGCCATTGAATAATGCTGTGGCGATGGTTGAAGTAGCCCGAAGTACATCAATGATGACGACCACCGCATGGGTGGCATCGTATAAATTCAATAGGGCGGGTGATAAGGCTGTGTATAAACTGGGTTTGGAATTTGCCATTCGGCAAAAATAATAGAGAAGCGTCAGAATTCCTTCGGGGCAATCATTTTGACAAAATGAATTTCCATTTTTCTGACTCGGCGTATTCCTTGATCACGCGGTTGCGATGTTCGAGCAATTTTTTGAGGTATCGGTTCAGGAAAAGGCCATTTACCATTTTGCCCAGTGCACCATAAGGCGTTTCGTAGGTAAAGAGGTCGATCATGAGTGTTCCGTTGGCGATTTGCTTAAAATGATGTTCATGCTTCATGCTTTTGAAATCACCGTTGGCCATCTCATCTGTGAACGAAACGGATTTCTGCATGGCAGTTATTCTTGCCCGCAAAACCCTTATTTTAAAGAGATGTTTGGCTTTCCAGGTGACCGTTTCATCTAATTCGATCAGGCCAGCGGTGGTACCCGCAACAGCCTGTTCCCCTGTATGGGCCATGGATTTCTTGTGCAGTTCGATGCTCCTGCATAAGTCAAAGACCCGTTCGGAAGGGGCCCCGATGAATGTGGTCAGATGAATGGTTGGCATGTTTTTCAATACTTAACTAAACGGCAATTTCACAACTTTAGCGTGCAAGAGCCGCTCGCGGATCTTAATATATATTTTTGAATCGATATTGGAAAAGACCGTGCTCACATAACCCATGCCGATAGCCTTCCCCAGCGAAGGAGATTGGGTGCCGGATGTAACTTTCCC
>DATHGW010000008.1:0-4574 GCA_035317445.1 Puia sp. | reverse complement strand
TAGTTTTTATAATAAAATAGTCCTCTACGTTTCAAATATAGAGCAGGAAGGCCGTCCGGCAAGGATTCTAAGAAGTTTCTTGATGAACGGTCTGTAGTCAATAAGCAATGGGCAAAAACAATAAGAGCCGCTCTTCCCTGGAGCAGCTCCTATAATATTTTTTCCTGGCTGTTGCCAATGGCTTATTGCCAATTGTTACCTACTTAAGCTTAGCCACATCAGCCGGAGACATGGGCGCTGGCACTTTGTTCACGATAGGAGGCAGTGCCCTTAAATAAGTGAAAATGGCTTTCAGGTCTTCGTCTGTATATTGAGCGATCGATGGCCATGGCATGGGTGGAAGGATATGCCGGCCGCCGTCTTGCCCGAGATGCTTGCCTGTCCGCAGGGTTTTGACAAATACTTCTTCCGTCCAGGCGCCTATACCGGTGGCCGTATCCGGAGTGAGGTTTGCGCCAAAAGAAATTCCCCATGGCCCGACGAAACTGGTAATGTCAGGACCGAGCAAATACCAACCCCCGGGTTGTAATACTTTCTTGTCGATGGGTGCCATGGGCATTCCGGCCGGATGGCCAGATAAGATTTTGCTGGAATCTTCCACCGGCCCCTGCGCAGTGAAGATCTTGGGAGAATGACAATCGCTGCAGGCCGCGGCGGATACAATGTATTTACCGCGCGCAAGCAATTCTGACTTGGATAATACTTTGGGTCCGGCTGAGGCAGAATCTATCTTAGGTTGCACTGCTTCACTGCAACCGTATTGACTCATGGAGAAAAATAAAATACATAAGACTGCAGCCAGAACAAAGAGTGTCTTTTTCATTTTTGGTTATTTTAAGGTTGGTCCTTAAAAGATAGTCTTATTTTAGTGATCTGATAAAAAAAAGCATGGAAGACCTATCCGAATCCGTTAGTCCGGGCTTGGTTGATCACATCTCCAGGCTCAGCTCAAGCCAGCGCAATTCCTTGCTGTCCAGTTTTTTGGAGATTTCCTGGATACGGGCCGACAGGGAATTCCATTCCACAAGAGGAAGATCGCCAATGCTGAATTTTTGATTGATCTTTTCTTTTTCTTCAGTCAGGTCCCTGATCTCTTTTTCAAGCAGTTCAAATTCTCTTTTTTCTTTGTAGCCTAATTTTTTTTTAACCTGCACTTCTGGTTGCGTGTTGCCGTTGGACCGGGATTGATCCTCCGGCGCCCGGACCTGTTCATTCGAAATCGACAGTTCATAGGGCACTTCGGGTTTTTCTTTTTGCCAGATCCGGAATTGAGAGTAATTGCCGGGAAAATCCTTGATCACGCCATCGCCTTCCATGACCAGGAGATGGTCCACCAGCCTGTCCATAAAATACCTGTCGTGCGATACGATCAGAAGGCAGCCCTGGTATTCGCTCAAAAAATTCTCCAGGACGCCCAGCGTAGGCAGGTCAAGATCATTGGTGGGCTCATCGAGAATGAGAAAATTCGGGTTGCGAAAAAGAATCGACAATAAATGGAGCCTTCTTTTCTCCCCGCCGCTTAATTTCGAAATATAAGTATACTGTTGGTCGGGAGGAAACAGGAACAAACCCAGGAATTGTGAAGCGCTCATTGAGCTTCCGTCTGCGAGGGGGAAATTCTCCGCAATGTTTTTCACGAATTCGATCACCCGAACATCTTCTTTCACAACCAGGCCCTGCTGGGAGTAGTAACCGAAAATAATGGTTTCCCCGACATTGACCTTGCCGCTATCCGGCTGTTCAATGCCCTGGAGTATATTGATGAAGGTGGATTTGCCAACGCCGTTCTTGCCAACAATTCCAACACGTTCGCCTTTCTTGAACGTATAGTCGAAACCTTTTAAGATGATTTTGTCCTGGAATGATTTATAGAGTTTTTTTAATTCGGCAATTTTTCCGCCCAGCCTGCTCATTTTTACCTGAAGCTGAACCTGCTGGTCTTCTATTTGTTGTTTTGCGCGGGTTTCCACAACGTAAAAATTGTCCTGCCTGCTCTTGCTTTTGGTGGTCCTGGCCTTGGGTTGTTTGCGCATCCATTCCAGTTCTTTGCGGTAAGTATTTTTTGCCTTACTGATGCTGGCGGATTCGCTTTCGAGCCGGGCGGCTTTTTTTTCCACATAATTCTCATAGGTCCCCTTGTATATCACCAGGTCGCTTCCATCCAGCTCCCAGATCTCTTCACAAACTGCATCCAGGAAATAACGGTCATGGGTAACCAGCAACAAGGTAATTTTTTCCTGGTTCAGGTATCTTTCCAGCCACTCCACCATTTCCACATCTAGGTGATTGGTCGGTTCATCCATGATCAGCAGGTTATGTGCCGGCTCAAAACCGATATCGATGAGCGTTTTGGCCAGCGCAGCCCGTTTGCGCTGGCCGCCGGACAGACTGCTGACCGGTTGTTTCAGGTGGTGGATATTTAATTTATCCAGGATCTGCTTTACTTTGGCGTCAAAATTCCAGGCGTCCAATTCATCCATTTTAGCTATTGCGTTGGCTATTTTGTGCACGTCGTCTTCTTCACTGACCAATTCATAATGTTTGATGGCGTTGAGTACAGGATGGTTATGGTGAAAAATATTGTCGAGAATGGATTTGTTTTCAATGAAAACGGGCTCCTGTTCGAGAAAAGTGACCGTAACTTCTTTGTTGATCCAAACTTTGCCTGAATCAGGGGTTTCTTTGGCGGCCAGGATCTTCAGCAGGGTCGATTTTCCGCTACCGTTCCTTGCCACCAGCGCTACTTTATCCCCTTCTTCCATGTGAAAAGAGATATTTTCAAACAGGGGCTTGATTCCATAAGACTTTCCGAGGTTTTCAGCAGAAACGTAATGCATCGCGCAAAGATATGAAATGGAGTCGGGAGTCGGTTTTGTCATTCCGAGCGAAGCGAGGAATCGGCAATGTAGGGCTGTCCCATTACGCAGATTCCTCGCTTCGCTCGGAATGACAAGGCTTTGCTGTCGACTCCCGACTCATCTATTCTTCATTCAATAAATGAGGGGAACGCTGGTATTTTTTTAAGGCAGCCTCATATTTTTTCTTATTTTTTTTGCTGCTCGCCACGCGGATATTGGTCAGCAGACCGCTCAAGGCGATCTTACCCCAGTAATTAAAAATGGCCTTATCCTGCAGACGCTCTACATATATAGTCCCTTTCTTGCGGTTCCTGGTTCTGACGATGATGTTGGCCAGCCAGGAAATAAATCCCTGCTTTTTTTCATTCTTATCAAGCTTTTCTACATGCAATTTCCGGTAATCAATTTCCATGGAACCAAAGGCGAGCAGGTCGTTGGCACTGGCCTGCAACCACAAAGTATCGATCACTCCCCGGGCGATCCGGATCCGTGTCAGCGGTACAAGAATCCGGTCGAGATCAGGCATGTCGAATTTCCCCATTCTCGCCGCCAACAAAAAGCCCTGCAGGCTGTCGCTATAGGATTGTCTGAAACGCATATAGAGATTTCCTTTGCCCATCAATTTAGCGTATACCCGTATACGTAAGCTGTCATGGTTGTTGATCCTGAAAGTCCTGAGATCGCCGATAGAGCCATTTACATCGGTAAAAAAGATCGTGCCTTCCTCGCCGGTCTTTTCGGCGATCACGTTGTGCCAGACGGTTGAATTTTGAAGCACAAGAGTATCCACGGCAAAATGAAAGGGTATTTTTTGTATCATTTTTGCCAGGAGAGGCTTGTACAGGATCGTATCATCGGGACGGCGTTTATCCCGTTCCGCCTTGATAAAAAAATGATCGAGGCTTAGTTTGTTGATAGCGAATCCCGTATCCTTATTGTCTTTGATAATGTTGACTGTGCTTGCCTGGATTGGGCCGGAACTGACGCTGATATAATCCTTTTCGATTGGCTGTGTCGCAAAAAAGCTATCCCGGTCCATCTTGGGTTGCAGCCTGAAACTATCGGCACTGAATGATTTGGCCGGAAGATTGGCGTTGACATTCATGAATTGAATCACCCGCGCCTTATTATCCAGCAGCACAGAGGTTCCTTGTAATTCAAGCGAAGGCATCCCATAGATCGTATTGAGTATGGAATCCTTGTCCGTCGCAACCGGAGTATTGTCGGTCAGTGCAATGAGTCTCGAATCGAGTACTGTTTTATTGTCCTTTTTCTCCTGCTCAAAATGCAAACTGTCCAGGATAAGTTTGTTTATGTTAAAATGCGCGAGTTTGCTGGAAGCAGGTTTATGTAAATCAAAAATGGTGGTTTGAAGTCCTGCAAATGAGAAACGCATGCCGGAATCCTCTTCCAGGGAAGTATTACCTGCATGAAAATAAATTTTGCCCACGTCAAGGCCCCAGGCAGCATCGGCCGTTTTGTTGAACGCTGTTTGCGAAAGGTTGATCTGGTGGATTTGCGTTTGCAACTGAACGGAGCCCGAGCCTCTTTTTGAATCCAGATGAACACGGGGCTGGCGTATGTGGATGGAATCAACAATGAACGAAATGTTTTTTTCTTTGGGAGCCCTTGTGGCGCGCGGGGTCTGCGTTGGCTCCATCGGTTCACGGGTATAACTTACTTCCGGTTGATGAATATCGATCGTCGAAAAATGTA
>DATHGW010000007.1:0-7356 GCA_035317445.1 Puia sp. | reverse complement strand
AGAGTTTTAAGGTGGCTCCTTCACTGCCAGTGTTGAATAAACGGTACGAGGAAGAAATGAGCGACTATATTCAATGGGGCATTCATGTTATGGTGTCGCAGAATGGAAAGGGAGAGCTTACCATCGGCGATTCGCATGAATATGGACTCACACACGATCCTTTTGACAAAGAGTTTATCAATACGATGGTGCTCGAATACCTGCGACAGTTTGCACAGTTCCAGGACTGGACGGTGAGCGAATCCTGGAATGGTATTTATCCAAAACTCACCGATGGAGGCACGGACTTGTTTTTTTCACCTGAGCCGCATGTTTATATTGTGAACGGACTTGGCGGTGCCGGAATGACCATGTCTTTTGGATTTGCGGAAGAATGTATTGCGGGGTTGTGAGGTCCTTTTGTCATTCCGACCTCCCGCCTTTGGCGGGAGTGTAGGAATCTGCGGAGAATGGAGACCACGAACTGGCAGATTCCTCCGCCCCGCTGCGCGGGGGTCGGAATGACAAGGGCTGGTTAATGCATTACAAATAAAGGACTACATTTGCGCAAAATCGTTTCAACCTGGAGACGATGTATATGAAAAAAATCAAGCGCATATTTCTTTTAAACCGGAGTTTTTTTACAGGAGCCCTTGTATTTCTTGTTGTTGGGTTGTTATTTTTACTGTTCTCCTCCCGGGCCAACGGTTTCCTTTACCTCAACCCTTATCACCAACCGTTTCTCAATTCATTTTTTATTTACTTTACAAACCTCGGAAATGGGTTTTTCCCCATCGCCATTGCAGTCATTTACCTCGTGCTCCGGCGGTATAAGATGACCATGCAGATCATATTTTCGTTCCTCGTTTCCGGTCTGTTTACCCAGTTGCTCAAGCGATTTATTTTTAGCCCGAGACCAAAAGATTTTTTTGGAATCAGGGAGAATATTTTCATCATTAAAGATGTTACCCTCGGCGGGGGAGCAAGTTTTCCTTCGGGGCATACGGCCACGGCATTTGCCCTGGCCACTTCGCTTGCCCTGTATTCAAAAAACAAAAAAACCGGTTGGGTCTATATCGTATTCGCAGCACTTGTCGGTTATTCCAGGATCTATTTGTCCCAGCATTTTCCCAGGGATGTATTTGCCGGCGCCATCATTGGGATAGGAGTTGCCCTGAGCACATATATTATTATCGAATCAAATCCTGCTTATGATTCAAAATAAGAAACTGGTTGTGGTGCTTCCGGCTTATAATGCTGCACTGACATTGCAAAAGACCTACCACGAAATTCCCTTTGACATCGTGGACGAAGTGGTGCTGGTAGACGATAAAAGCAGGGACAATACGGTAGCATTGGCTAAAGAACTAGGCATTGCGCACATCATTCAACACGAAACCAACAAGGGTTACGGTGGCAATCAAAAATCCTGTTACCGGAAAGCGTTGGAATTGGGTGCAGACATTGTGATCATGTTGCATCCCGACTACCAGTATACGCCCAAGCTCATTCCTTCCATGTCGTGGCTGATTGCGAATAATGTTTACCAGGTGGTTTTGGGTTCAAGAATCCTGGGAAAGGGCGCTTTGCACGGAGGTATGCCATTGTACAAATATGTCTTTAACCGCATGCTCACTTTTTTTGAAAATGTGCTGCTTAACCAGAAATTGTCAGAATACCATACCGGCTACCGGGCTTTTTCGCGTGAAGTGCTGGAGCGGATCAACTATGAAGCCAATTCAGATGATTTTGTTTTTGACAACCAGATGCTCTCGCAGATCTTATACCTGGATTATGAGATCGCAGAAGTGACCTGTCCCACCAAATATTTCGAAGAAGCTTCCAGCATCAATTTCAGCAGGAGCATGAAGTATGGACTCGGTGTGTTGAAGGTCTCCCTGATGCATCGTCTTTGCAAATGGGGATTGATGAAAAGCGAATTATACAACGCAATCCGGTAAAGTTCATTTTCGCCTGATGACATAAAAAACAAAACCATTTTTCTCATAAAGCTTTTCCAATTGTGGAAACCGTTGTTCATAGGTTTTCGCATTCTGTATTTTAACGACACAATAAGCCTGAACTCCTGCAGGTACGGCATCGGTAAAAACAGCTTCTTCTTTTATCCCGCCCAAAGCCGGTGGACGCAGCGCATAAAATAATTGTGCATAGCTTTTAAATCCCAGTGGTTCAATCACCGCTTTTTCATGTTGCTTTTTAATATAAAATGCAATGGCCGCGCCCTGTGAATAAGGTTCCACCTTTGGAGCGATCATGGCTGTGGCCAGGTTGGTGCCTACCAGGGAACAAATGAAGAGTACAAAAAGCGACCAACGTATGTGCTTTCTGGTATATAATCCAAAAAATATAACGCCGCAGAGTAAAATCAGACCGGGTATAATTTCAAAACCACTCCAGGATACATTGGCCTGCAGGTTTCCTTTGGCAAACTCGTCTTGTATCCTTCCCGGTTCCAACAACCAGGGTTTTAACCTGTCTATAAAAGTGATGCCGCACAAAGCAATAGCAAGAATCAACCCGGTAATCATTTCCAACCACTTGCTCCAGCCGGGAAGTTTCATCTGCCCTTTGACCAGCCGGTAAAAAGTATGGGCAGCCAAAAAGCTGAGCGGAAAATAACAGAGCGAGGAATAGTGAACGATCTTGGTCTTCACGATGGAAAACAAAATCAATACCACCCAAAACAAGATCAGCATCCATCGTTGAAACTGAACCGGGAAAGTTTTTTGTCCCTTCTGCCATCTCATAGACAGGATACCGAGCGCGGTAGCGGGAAAACAGCCGATCAGCAGGATAACAAAATGATAAAAGAAAGGACCCCCATGATCCGCATCTTCGGTCCTGAACAACCGGACCTGGTAAACGATAAAATCCCAAATAATGTGTTGCTGTCCTTGTGACCACAAGGCCAGGAACCAGATACCGCCAACGCCGGCAGCAATCAAGAGGAACAATAAAAAATCGCTGGGCCGGATGAACTGTCTGAACCGGGTGGCGATCATGTAAACCCCATAGGTTAGGCCCAATACCAATATGGCCACCGGCCCTTTGGTCATGACTGCGAGGCCGGTAAATAATCCAGCGAGCAGTATATGTTTGCGTAAACGCAGACCCTCTGCATTGCTATATAACGCGAATTGATATACGGCGAGAAAAATAAACAGGTTAAACCAGGGATCGATAATTCCCGATTTAAAATAGAAATGGGGTAAGAGTGAACCGGCATAAACGAGCGCCCAGATCAGACCAAACTGATCATCGAATAATTTCTTTCCAAACCTGTACAGGACGAGCAAAGTGCAAATGCCGCAAATGGCATTGGGAAAGCGCGAAGAAAACTCGTTCACCCCCCAAAGCTTCATGGACAATACCTGAAGCCAAAAGAACAGCGGAGGTTTTTCCCAAAAGGGCTGAAAATTAATTTGGGGAATGGAATAATTGTGCGTGACGAGCATTTCCCTCGAAGCTTCAGCGAAATTGATCTCATCCCAATCGAACAGGTGGACCATGCCTAAAAACGGGATGAACAAGATGACAGCTGCCACTCCGATCAGCAACGTGGGGGGAAAGCGCTTGAGAAGCATTCTTTTTTGTCAAAAATAGAGAATAGAGAGTAGAAAATGGCGAGTAGGTGGTGGCGAGTGGCGAGGAGGGCGGTCGATTACTACATTCCCCCTCTCGCCACTCGCCATTCCCCACTCGCTCTCAGTCCCTCCTCGCATCAAGCGTAAACCCAATCGTCGTTCCAACGTCCGGGGTGCTTCTGACGTGAATGGATTGACCGTGGGCCTCAATGATGTGTTTGCAAATGGCGAGGCCCAGGCCTGTTCCTCCCTTATCGCGGCTCCTGGCGGCATCGGTTCTGTAAAATCGTTCAAAAATCCGGAACAGGTGTTCTTCTTCAATACCAATCCCGTCATCGCTGATCTCGACGAGTACATGTTTTTCATCCGTTTTATACACGCTCGCGATGATCGTTCCACGCGGCTTGCCATATTTTGACGCATTCTCTACCAGGTTGATCAACACCATCCTGATCTTTTCCTTATCTGCAAAAACGGTCATAGGCGATTCACAACCTTTTTTTATCGCCGCCCGCATCCTGGTTTCGTGCATCTTAATAGACAATGATTCAAACACTTCTTTGATGAGGTCCTGGATGACGATGTTTTGTTTGTAAAGTAATTGTTCTCCTCTTTCCAGTTTAGAAATTTCATCAAGATCGTTCATCAGGTTGACCAGGCGGTCCACGTTCCGTCCTGTATTTTCCAGAAATTTCTTTCTTACCGTAATATCATCCATGGCTCCGCCCAATAAAGTGTCTACATAACCCTGTATGGCGAATATCGGTGTCTTGAATTCATGCGCGAGGTTTTGCAGGAACTCTTTTCGGTAGGCTTCATTTTTTTTCAGCAATTCGATTTCCTCGTTCCTTTTTTCGCCCCAGCTTTCCACGTCTTCGCGAACCTCATCAATGCTTTTTTGGGGCAGGATGTATTTGAAGTAAACTTCTTCCTTGCGCGTTGCCTTGGTCTGATGAATGAGTTTGTAAATCAGTTTGATCTTCCGGTAGATGAACTTCTCCAGCGTAAAAAGAACCAGGCCATAGCTGCCTGCAAAGACCATGATCAGGGAACCCAGACCAAATTTCCAGTTGTTGGTCAGAAAATAAATGCCAATCGAAATGGGAATGGCCAGCAGCGCCGCAGTAAAGGCGGATAGCTGCCGGGGAGAGAGGTTTTTTGTTGAGAACATATATTCTGATGGATGTGTCTCGCCTCAGGCGAGACACATTCGCACATTTGTTTTACAGTGCAAATTTATACCCTACTCCCTTAACTGTGGTAATGCAATCTAATCCCAGTTTCTGCCTGACCTTGCGGATATGGACATCGATGGTGCGGTCTCCGACAATCACATCATTGCCCCAGACCTGGTTGAGGATCTCATTGCGTAGAAAAACCCGGCCGGGTCTAGAGGCCAGCAGGTAAAGCAATTCAAATTCTTTTTTGGCCAGGGTAATATCTTTGCCGTCCACAATCACCTCAAATTTATCGGGATCGATCGTCAGGTTCTCTATTTTGACCACTTTTTCTGCAGGCTCCTGGTGCATCCGCCTGAACAAGGCATTGACGCGGCTGGTAAGCACTTTTGGACTGATGGGTTTGGTGACATAATCGTCAGCCCCCGTCTCCAGGCCCTTTACATGGGAGCTTTCGTCATTAAGGGCAGTGAGAAAAATGATCAGGGTGTCTTTAAAAGCAGGTTGTGACCGCAATATCTCGCAAACCTCCACGCCCGACTTTTTAGGCATCATAATATCCAGGATGATCAGGTGCGGGTGGATCGATTTGGCCTTTGTTAACGCGTCATCCCCGTCTTTGGCCGTAATCACCTCGTATCCTTCCTTAACGAGGTTATATTGAACTACCTCAAGAATATCAGGCTCGTCATCTGCAATCAGTATTTTCTTGCCTTTGGCTTCCATTAACAAAAAATTTACGCAAACCTAATAGAAATAAAGCGTTACAGCCGTTTAAGGGGCCGAGTTCACAATTTTTTAATATAGAAATAATGCAAAATGTCATGTATATGTTCACCGGAAGACAAAAAGGCTCCCAAGCTTTAGCCTTCCCTTATGCGAATTGGTAGTATTTTTGCTTATACATAGCATCTTGGAAGACATCTTATGAAACAAACTTTACGCCCGGGCCTCTTTTTTTGCCTTTTTGCCCTCTCCGCCGGTTTATACGCTCAACCCGCCAATTATCCATTCAAGGTGGACCAAAGCCGCATGTTATGGCATGACAATGTAGACAGGGAACAAAAACGTTTACTTGCCCTCGATGGTAAAGCCGATGACAGCATCACCATGTCAAAGGATGAAAATGTGAACCTGCAGATCGCCGATGCCCTGATCCGCCAGGTGGATGAGACGCAGAAGCAAATAGAACTGGATTCTGTCATGAGTGCGCAGAGTAAGATCAAATATCTCCGCTCTCTGGAAACCATGATCAGGGGATACAATAATAATTACCGGAAAAGAGATTTTCCTCCTTCTATGGCCCCGGCATTGATGTCGGCCTTCAAAAAAGCCATGGTTTTGGACATGAAGAACAGCAGCATTGAACCGGTTATTGAAGAAAACAGCTATGGCGTGGGAAAAATTCTTGTTGAATGTTTTTTACTGCCTTCGGAAAATATCGGTGTCAGAGCCTCAAGGTCCGACCTGCTCAGGAAATATTGCGAACTGCATCCAGATGAAATATTGACGGTCCTGAGCAGTAATCCTGAACTTCCTTCCTCAGACAGTTTAATCATCGTCGCGGGTTATCGCAATCCCAAGAAATTATACGATTATGCAGCTGCCCGCACCCAGCTTGCTTCGCGCATACGAAATAGTCGGGATTCGCTGGTGAGCACCGTATACCGGATGGCAAACAGCAAGAGTGGCCAGATGTATTTTCCTTTTTTGGATAACCTGATCAAGGGGAAAATTACGATTGACGAAATCAATAGGGTAAAAAACGACGGCCTGAGCTATTACAAGCTCCTGGTCAAAACAAGAATGGAATATGCAAACCGCCTGCTGCCTCCAACCCGGGACACGGCATTGGAAATGGGCGCACTGACCACGATGCTGGAAAATAAAGGAAAAGATATTTTTGTTCGCGAGATCAATGCGCTGCACACGGCAACTAATCCGGCAATCCGTTTTAAGATCCTCGAAAAGCTCAGCCCGCAGGAACTATACTACCTGATCGTCTTGAGTGAAGATGAGATCTACACATCCAGTTATCTTGGAGTATATGACAGAATTTTTCAGCGCATGGCTGTACCGAGAGGCGACAGCCTGATCATGCAGCTACATGGGGATTATTTCAGGAAGTTTATCAAGATGGCTGCTGCATACAATAAGCTGGACCATTTCCTCGCTACTATGGACAAAGACAATGCGGGTACCGTCATGAAGGCATTTATCATCGGATTGGAAAGAACGAATGAAGAAGATGCGGTTGACGTGGCTGATTCATACAGCAGTATCTATGAAAAGAATCCCGCGCTGGCCAGGTTTGTACTAAGTGAGGTGAAATGGAATTACAACCGGAACATGCTGAACAACGACAAAAAAGGTACGATCATTTATGATTTACTGCAGACTCTTTTTGAATCGGCCGATACAACCAAGAACGTGGACCTTTCTGCGAAACTAGGCATCCCGCCAGTGTATTCAATCAGTTTTGATGCCCTGGCAGATGACAGCGGCAGGGTTATCCAGCAGGCTTTTTTTTATGGGGATGAGGATAAGGACGGACAGAAATCTTATGCCAACTTTATGGCCCTTTTTCAAAGAAA
>DATHGW010000006.1:0-3815 GCA_035317445.1 Puia sp. | reverse complement strand
AATGTGTTGAACGTACGGGCCGGGAATCCCAGATAATCCCAGGTATGATCCGACAGGGGTCCGATATTCCCGAAAGCAGCGGTCAGTCCTTCGGCAGCAGCTGCAGAAATGTAGGCATGGGCAGCCGGATATTCCGGATGATTGGGTGTTGTAAATTGAGCAGCCCAGGAGAGGTCGCCAATGACATTGTGGATATACGTGATCGGCCTGACATTAAGGTATATGTATTTGTAATGGAACACACTGATCACTGCATCGTTCAGGCATATTCCGGTGAGGGCATAAGCGCCGGCGGCTTTATCGAGCCGGCTGTTCGATTGTCTGATGGCCTGTTGAGTGATGCTCATCCAGTGGCCAGGTGTAGAAACGCCGGGAACATCTCTCCAGAACAGTGCCTGATTCTTCTGATCGGTGGTGAGCACTTTGGATGCCTGGTAGAGGTCATTAACCTGCTTATAAAAATCAGAACTTGGATCCACAGAATATGGAATCGGTGTACCGGGAGCGTCGTTGTCTCCGCTATTTGAAATGATGCGCCGGTCATTCCCCCAAAAAGGAGCGACTGGTGGCGTAGGCGAAGTCGGAACCCAGAGACCAAAACCCACCGGAGGCGTATAGGGCAATGCATTATTTTGAGTAAACCCATCCGTCTGGGCCCAGGCAAAAATGGCATCGGCAATGGATTTACCGAAAGCCACCGAGCGACTGAGTACTTCGGCTTTCTCTCCACTGAATCCAAGGTACAAGGCGTTTTCGAGTGAATCAATCGCGGCCAGATCGGTCGCATTCAGATTGGCGGTTGTAAAAAAACCTCTGTTGATTTCGGCCAGGGACGCGTTGACGCTGGCGGGCCAGTTGTATTTTTTAAACGGATCTGTTTCCGGTAGTCCTGAAAGACCATTGTATTTATGCTTCCAGGAAAGTAATCCGGGATCAATGGATTCATAAGCGCTAATGCCGGAATATGCAAATGGCCGCGCAAATCCTCCATTGCCAAAGCCTGTTGCATTCTTATAAATTCTTATTTCAAGCGTCATCCATTTGTCAATCACGTCAGCTGAATATAAAGAGGGAGGAAAATCCACATGGATGCCCGGCTCTCTTCTGCAACCTGTAAAACAAACAACTGCCATGATCAGGTACATCAGATTGTAAACTCCCAGCCTGCCTTTCGGCCAAAATAAAAATTGATTCATAAAATAATTGTTAGAGTTAATGAATAATAAAACCCCGCAACCGATACAAGGACATAACCGGGTACGCGTAATAGAATAAAGCTATCTTCTGTTTCAATATCCGGGATCGGGGAATGAGTATTTAACGGTTTTAACTGCCAGATCACTGTTATGAGATAGTGGTTTGTTGAGCAATGGCGGTTGAAGGTTGACGGCTGGCGGACGAATTTATCCGTTAGTGTTTTTTTATTTTACCTTCAGATTATGGTGGAATTTTGCTTTTATCGGGGTTATTACTGTACCGCCGCCATACTGGACGCCGTGGATGATTATGGATTCTCAGGTCTCGGTCCGGAGATAAAACAGGCATACTCGTGGTGTACAATGAAGAAAATATTTCCTTCACCGGGAACGGGTACCATTCATGGTAACGGGGTGCTGGAATATTGGATCCCACATAACATATAAGCAGAACGCTTTCGATTTCAAGCCACTATCGCGGTTAAAAGCTCTAAATCTTCAAGGAAATGGTTCGACATTTGTCCAATCCGGTTCACGTTTTTTGGTTCAATGACGATTCTGCCAATTTATCGGTTTCGAGGAAATAGAATTTTATGTTGCAACTGTAATAATTATTCCATGAGAATACGGATCTATAGGAACAGCAGTGTCTCAATAGTTGTTTATCTTTAATTTCTAAATTCTTTGTTATGGAAGAATATAAATCAGGTGATATAGTTAGATTAAAATCCGGAGGACCATTCATGACACTTAATGTTAAACGCCCTAATGGAGAATGGAACGTAATTTATTTTGACGGCACAAATAAATCTCACGAGCTGAATTTATTTCCTGATACTTTTAAATCTCCGGATGAAAAAGACGAAAATACAATGACCGTAAATATTGTAAAGGGTTCTTTTGAAAGTAAAAAGGGTGAAGAGGAAAAGGATGAATATGAATTTGAACTAGGTGGTGAACAGTAAAAAAATATCATATGGGTAAATTAGCAGAAATTAAAACCAAGCCAACTTCTTCCAGTGTTGCTGGTTTCATTGATGGTATCCCGGATGAGCAAAAGCGTAAGGACAGTCAAGTGATACTTAAATTGATGGAAAAAGCTACAAAGGAGAAACCGAAAATGTGGGGCAGTTCAATGATAGGTTTTGGGGATGTAAGATATAAGAGTCCTGCTTCCGGTAGAGAAGTAGATTGGTTTAAAATCGGCTTTTCACCGCGTAAAGCTAATTTATCGCTACATCTGATAGATATGCAGCGACATGCTGATGTGTTGAAAAAATTAGGCAAGCACAAGACCGGCGACGGTTGTCTTTATATCAATAAACTTGAGGATGTTGACATAAAGGTTTTGGAAAAAATTATTACTGCAGCAGCGAAATAAATGAGTAATATTATCGAATACGGTCTATAGTGCCACGGCTATTAATTTTGAATCTGCCATTTTTCTTTTTTGTCTCTTTGTCAGACCCCGTTGGAATATCATACCTAATTAATTCAAAGGTTGTGTCGGTTAAGAACCTAAAATCATCCCTTTCATACGCCTCCATTCCATCCCGGTCGGCATCGGTAGCGACAATCTTATTATCTGTGATAACAGTACCTTCCGGGTTATAAATGAGCAAGATTTTTTTGACGGTTGCCATACCGTCGAAGTATTGTAAAACAACAGATCTATATCCATTTGATATTTTAAAAACCGTGTCTCCCTTAAAGGTCGCACGCTGATAGGGTTCAGTATAAAGAGAACTATCTATTTGGGTATGCCTTCTGATTTGCTCAATAGATAATTCATCCTGTCCTGCGACACTATCAAAAAAGGTTAGCAATTGGCTTTTGGCAGAATCTTTTTTTGCAGGGGATTGCAATGCTGCAGCTTCCTGACTTTCTTTCTTTGTTTCATGATTGGCACAGGAAGCCAACATGAGAACCTGCAATGCAAATGCGATATATTTCATTTCAGTTACTAAAATAAACAAATGCAATAAGATTACAGCCCCCTTGCAAATTCTCTAATGTCGTTTGCCAGAACTTCCGGTTCGTCCATTGCGACATGCGATGAACAATCATCCATGAATTCCCATTTTCAGCCCCAGCGACAGCGAACTGGTATGGTATTTATAATCACCGTAAAAATAAGTCTGGTTGGTGGCGTCGAGATAAAGTGTTTCCTTGTAAGCCGGGCTGATATCTAACGAATAAGCATATTGTAATACCAGGGAAGCATTTGGCGCCACAACAAAACTAAAACCTGCAGAAGCCTGGTAGGTTGCCACCGCACCAGAATGAGAAAAAGCCACGCGGTCGGGTGCCTTGTAGGATTTGTCGCCGATGGCAAAATTTCCGAGGATGCCTGTTTCAAAAAAGGCATCAATGGTTTTTTTCGCATCGAGGCTGGTCTGTACACCGATCAATAAGGGGATGGAGATATACCAGGTATTTAGTGAATCCTTGTAAAGTGGGTACGCCTGTTCTTCCGGATTGACTTTTTTATAAGCAAGTCCGAATCCCGATTTCAGGTAGAGCCATGCAGAAATATCTTTTTGAACAGCGACGCCAAACTGGATACCCCCGCCATCCTTTTGCTTGGGCATCTGTGTTCTGAATTCCCGGCTGAACTTT
>DATHGW010000005.1:0-4990 GCA_035317445.1 Puia sp. | reverse complement strand
CCGCGGCATAGCTGCCCATGGTGGCGGTGGCAGAGACCAGGGTATAGCCCGAAGGCAGCACGTCGCTTACGCTGATGCCTGTGCTGGCGGCAGGCCCATTATTTTTCGCTACAAGCGTAAAGCTGACGTTCGTACCTGTTGCCGGGGTTGGGTTATCCACCGTCATGGTAATTTTTCTGTCGCTGCCCGCTGCCGGGATTGGTGCCGGAGCGCCGCTTTTCTTACAGGCAATAAAGCCGGTAACTAAACCGGCTATCAGGAGTATCATGAAATTTTTCATATCCGTCTATTTTCACAAACCTAACACCATTCGAAGCAGCTTTTGGGGGCCAATCGACGAACGACGATACAAATAGACGAAGGTTGCCATCGCTGCATGGCCAGTTACCCCATGCTCTTTTTGTTTTTCGTTTTATTGAAATTTATTTTTCAGACTTAATTCGGCGGATGCTCATCCGTTAGTTTTGGCCCCGGTTTGTGCAACCACGCCGCCAGGATATAAAACAAATACCTGATCACATTGGTGATATCCGGTAAGATGGCTTTACAGTTGCCACCTTTATGGCACCTATAGACTAGTTGGGACTAGTCAATTAAACCAGCGTTCATGCATAGCCATTAAAAAGTTTTCATCCCTAATAGGAAAGCCGGATTTATCACCAGTGACAGAATCAATGCTGCATTTCGGACACTGAGCGGTCAGTCCTTTAGGATTGTCTTCATCAGTCCATTCTATAATTTCAATTGACTTAAAAGTTTCATGCAGTAAAAACAGCCGCAAAGAACACTTTGTTTAACCTCGTCAGTATTGTAGATAGAATGCTTGTGGGCAGCATGCAAAATCTCTATATCAAAACTCATTTCTTCTTTATTGGTTTATGTTTTGTTTGGGCGCGGGAATTTAAAGCCTTTTTAATGGGCATCTTCAAAAGACTTATCTATTTTGACGGGCTTGTCATTTATTTGAAATAACTAGCTGGGAATTTTATAGCGGCTGTTTCTGAATCTGATTTCACAACGACATCTTCCATATCGATTATTGCAGATTGCAAGTCCATGACATTTAAACTTGGGAGAGATTTAAGCAATTCCAAGAGCGTTGTCGTTTGACCATTATCAGAATATTGATAGTCATCCCCATTTTTTATGGCTTTAATAATTTGTTTTTTAATTTTCTTATTTCTTTTCTCGACTGCCGGTAAAGCATCTATCGAAGCTTTTAGGACATCAACAAAACCGGGATGTGTAGATAGATTTGGATCGTTATCGTCGGTGCGGTTTATATTCTTATATGGACTAGGGGTATTCGCCGCGAGCTTGATAGCTTCTTCAAACGAGATATTTAACTTAACGGGTTCCACATTGGATAAGTGTAATCTCTTAGTTGTTCGTGGATCTGCCTTCTTTTTCTTTATTGGTTTTTTGGGCACATTTGCAATTTACTAAAAATCGCTTCTATTTGAATACAGAATACAGAGAGAGTGTAATATCTTTAAGTAATGCCTAAACTGTACACTTATTGTGGGTTCTATTTTTTTATTTATTCGAATGAGGAACCTAGGTCGCATGTACATGTTTCAAAAGCTGAAAATGAGGTTAGAGTAATATTCAACCAAATTGGAAATTCGGCTCACTGGGTTGAGGTAGAGGTTATAAGAAATAAATTTGGCATTGCCGAATTGAGGAAAATAGACAAATTTGTAAAGGAATTTCGAAAAGATATACTTCTGAAAATAGATGACTTTAAAAAAGGCAAAAAAATAACTTGTGAAACGGTTAACAAAATCAGGAAAAACCCCAAAAAAGGTGACCCAAAAGCCTCAAAAAAAGGATCCAAAAAGGGTCGCTCAAAAAGCAGCAAAAAAGGCTGCTAAGTTAAATCCAGCCAACATAATTGCTTCAAAACGAAGAGGTAGTGGGGCGCCTTTGTCTGTTGGATATCAAGACAAAAGTGCTACCTTTACAGACATGAAAACGATTAGTGTTAAGGAGGCCCGGTTTCTTCACGATTACGTACTTTTAATTACGTTTACAAACGGGGTTGTCCGCAATGTTGATTTTTCAAACTTTCTCCACGCCCCTTCTACACCCTCCTATTTGAAGGCCTATAGTGACGAGGCGAATTTCAAAAATTTTAAGGTCGAAAATGGCAATGTTGTTTGGGGCAGAGATTGGGATTTAATATTTCCAATTCCTGAACTATATTCTGGCAAAATATGTATCCCCTCTAAATAGGGCGCCAAACGCCTCCATAACAACTCGTCCAAAGATCGGTAATCACGTTTAAAAATAGATCCAAAAAAAAGTTCTACTTTTTATTGGAATACAAAGAGATTAATTACGACGTTGATTCGTTGTTGCTCTCGTCAGGGAACATACTAGTAAATTATTCTTGCTTGCTACTGTCGTCATTAAGACCTGTCATTTTAACTATGCACTCATTTTTTTGACGCCTCATAGTAAAGCGCTACTGCGCCACAACCAAATGTTTTTGTTTTTAGGAGTTTAAGATCAACTCTATCCCTGACGTTTTTAAATAATGGTAAACCGCTTCCTAAAACAATAGGCTGAACGCCTAGCTGGTATTCATCAACTAATTCAAGATGCGCTAAGGCTACGATTAAACTCGGGCTGCCAACTAAAATGTTTTTACTCCCGTCATTGTGCGATTGCTTGAGTGCTAAAATGTCGCTTTTAACGACCTCCTTTTTCAATGTTGTATTTTTCCAATCAACATGTTGAAGCGTGCGGGAAAAAACAATCTTTAAAATATTGTCTATTAATACTGCAAATTCATCCATTGGTTTATTAACAGTAGGATTTTTTATGACGGATGGCCAATAACTTTCCATCAGTTGATATGTTATTCGTCTGCAATCATTGCTGTGTGGTCGCAAAACCCGTCAAGTGTCATATTGATTGCTGCAATTATCTTTCTCATATTTTGTTTTTGATAACTCGCGCCCGATGTGTAAACAACTAAGCATCTGGAATTTCTGGTTCCGCTAATTTCATCAATTTGTCCAACGAATCCTGCCAACCTAAATAGCACATTTCAACCGGTATAATTGAAGGAATACCTTCCTGAACAATTTTAAGTTCAGTTCCGCCAATAACCTTTTTGAGCCAAACTGAAGTAGTCATGTCGCCTGGCAAATTGGGATCGTCAAATTTATCACTCCATTTTAAAAATTTGTTTGCGTCCATTTCCAGGTATTTTCCTCCAAAGGATTGACCCTTGCCAGTTGAAAAATTAATAAAAGACATTTTATAGTTGCCCCCCAGCTTTGCTTCCAGTTGGTGTACCACCGCTACAAATCCATAAGGGGGTAACCAGGCGGCTAAAGCATTGGGTTCAATAAATGCACGATATAACTTTTCAGGATTTGTTTTAATCACTCTGTGTAACGAAACGCTGTTGCCTGACATATTATGCTGATTTAATTTCCTACTCATTTGGCTTTTCGGTTTCGCCCGTTTAACTGGTTGCTGCTCCATGTTTATTTTGCCAAAAAATCATGCCATCATGTTAGCAGCACATACATACGCCACCTTATCCATCAATGAAAGGATCACGCCACCGTGAATTTTTCCGCCGAAATTTGAATACGAAGGGATCATCAGTTCGGTGAGAATTGTTTCTGAATCGGATACTTTTTTATATTCTTTCATGCTATGCAGATGATTTAACGACGGTATTTTTCGTATCAAATAAAGATAATAATTTAAAGGTTGCTTCGATTGTCCAAACAGCATAGGGTAAAATTATCCTGTAAAGGACAGATAACCAATTTCGGAAAGATGTCTGAACGGAATGATGCTCCCATAATATTCAGTTCCGTGATAATAAAAAGACAGGGTAGTGGGTATAACTCCATTGTTGCTGATCCCGGGTACACTTTTCTATAATTGCCAGACTTGATTTGCTAGTACCCCACTCAAGGAACTAGATTTTACTGTCAAACCCTAATTTGTCTATTTCATTCAATGCGTGCTCATAACCCAAAGTAGTACTGTATTTATCCGTCATTTCACTTCTAACCAGCTGGATAATTTGAAGTGTTTTGACTGTTCGTTTCTGTTTGGCGGAAATCAATTTCATTTGACTGATTTCTTCAGACTGCTTCGCGCAAAACCTTTTCAACGTATTAACGAGCGATTCGCAATAAAACTCAACGAGATTGAATTCCACAGGATTATTGAGGATAGCCAGCTGGACATCTTGTAAAGGCCGATCATAATAGCGCTCCTTATACGTTGCGATAGCCATTTCTGTGTAAGTCGCATACGAAGGATCATTTCTATTTGAGAGCAAGTCATTGTATTTTTCTTGCAAAAACCCCTGACGGCTGATCACCGTTTTAATATTGTTGGAGTTGTGGATGATATATGCGGATTCCAGCACCTGCATACCGGTTACCTGTAGAAAAATCGGGAGAAAGTTTTCCATATTTGATTCTTTTATTCAATCCGCATAATCTCATAGTAGACTTCAAGCATGCCCAGCTGGCATATCTCGCCTTCTGTTCTGCCTAGAAGTGAGATGGCGAGTGGCGCGCGCTCGTAGACGATTTTTGTGCCTTGCTCATCCTGCTTTTTGAGATTTCTTTCGTCGCGACTGAACCTGGCCTTAAAGATTTTTCCTTCCGCGTCTTTCAGAGTGACAACAGACTTATTCGTGACCTTGAGTTTGGTCTCGTTCTGCGTCGTTACAGCAATAACTTCTTCTTCTTCTTCCAATTCGGCCCATAACATGGGAGCTGCACCGGAATTTCTTTCTCTGAGGTCTTTGGCCTGAATGAATTCAACCAGTTTCTTCAATTCACTTTCCGTTGAATGCCACCAATTGGTAGACCAGATACGGTAAAAAATAAATCCGAAATTTTCCAGCTGGGCCTGCCGGAACATATCCCAGCTGTATGCTTCGTTGCTGCTGTGATATTTCGCGCCGTCGCATTCGAGGGCAATGAACGGTCGTCCGGTGATTTCT
>DATHGW010000004.1:0-2742 GCA_035317445.1 Puia sp. | reverse complement strand
CCTTTGTGAATAACCAACCCTGGTCTGATAATCTTCTTCCCTGACCAGCAATCCTTCTGCCCTCAATCGTTCAATTACTTTTTTTCGTGCCTCAAAGCGGTCCAATCCCACAAATACTTCGGCAGCCGCGCTCAAGGTACCATCGTCGTTCAGCGTATCAATAATGGGCAGTTTATGTTTTAATCCCAGGTTATAGTCGTTGATATCATGGGCAGGCGTTACTTTCAATGCGCCGGTGCCAAACTCCTTGTCGACATAGTCATCAAAAATAATGGGCACTTTCCTGTTGACCAGCGGTACAATCGCCATTCTGCCTTTCAGGTGCAGGTATCGTTCGTCTGTGGGATTGATGCAAACCGCGGTGTCGCCCATGATGGTTTCGGGGCGTTGGGTCGCTATGAGTATATAGTTGACAGATGACAGATCACCGTTAACAGACCTCCCGTCATCTGTCAACTGTGATCTGTCATCTGTCAATGATCTGTCATCGGCCAAAAAATACTTCACGTAATACAGCTTCCCTATCACTTCCTTATACTCCACTTCTTCATCGCTCAGGGCTGTTTTGGCGGATGGGTCCCAGTTGATCATTCTTGCGCCGCGATAAATAAGGTCCTTTCGATAGAGGTCAAGAAACACTTCAATGACCGCCCGGTAATAGTCCGGATCCATAGTAAATGCAACACGATCCCAGTCTACGCTGCAGCCCAGTTTTTTGAGCTGCGCGTAAATGATGCCGCCATATTTGTCCTTCCATTCAAATGCATATTCCATAAAGGCCTCGCGCGTAAGCTGCTTTTTATCAATACCGCGTTCCTTTAGCATCTGCACGACTTTGGCTTCGGTGGCAATGGAGGCATGGTCGGTACCAGGTACCCAGCAGGCGTTAAAACCGCTCATCCGGGCTTTGCGGACGAGAATGTCCTGTACGGTTTCATTTAGCGTATGGCCCATATGCAGCACGCCGGTGACGTTGGGAGGAGGAATAACCACGCTGTAAGCAGGACGTTCATCAGGCGAACTTGAAAAATAGCGTTGTTCAAGCCAGTGTTTGTACCATTTGTCTTCGACCGAACCAGGAATATAATTTTTGCTCAGTTCCATGCGCTGATGATGCCCATTTTATTGGTTTGCAAAGGTATGAATTGTTGGCAAACCCCGGGGAGTCCGGGGACCGGGCATCAATAAAAAAAGTTCCCCCGAGGAGGAACTCTAAAAGAGATGACTAGGTAAAGATTTTTAAAAAAAGAATTCTTCGTAAATCTATGTTTACTGAATGTCTTATCTTAATAAGTGGATTTCCGGCAAGCTATGATCGTCCTATGCAAACCAATAAAGGTACGACAAGAGCATTACCAGGCTAAGGAAACCCAGGGCCATCAGGGCAGTCTTTCCGTTTTCGCCCAGATGAATTGAATGCATGATCTTTTTCATAAAAGAAATTTTTTAGGGTGAAAGCATGTCGATTAAAACATTAGCTTCAAGGGGATGGATCGGTAAATCAACGATGAATCCGGTTTCTCTTACGATTTGGGTGGGAGCCTGTCTATAGTTCTTACGATTTCGCTAACAATCTAGGCCAATACAAATATAATCAAATTTTGTTTCAAAGGTAATTTTTTGAGAAAAATGCCATAAAAATCAAAAAACCCCGGGAAGGCCCGGAGTTTCAAAAGGTCTCGTACTAAAGGTTTTAGGTAAGCGTAAAAACGTATGCGAACAACAAGATGCTACAGAAATACAAGACTGCTATAATAGCAGCCAAAGTCATCTCTTCGCCCGCATGAAATGTGTGGAAAAAACGTTTCATGTAATTGGGTTTAAACTGTTAATAAATGCGGCTACGGATTAATAACGGTTCCAGGGTTTCAGGTGGTCCGGGTTATGTTGAGCTAAAAAGGCCTTTTGAATTGGTTCAGCGCATTTATCGGTAACTTCATCCTCTCAATGACAGCATCTGCTTGAACCCACTATTCGCCATTGTTGATATTGAAACCACGGGTGGTTATGCCGCTAATAACGGCATTACGGAGATTGCTATTGTGCTCCACGATGGCAAAAAGGAAATAACGCGCTATGAAACCCTGGTCAATCCTTTGGTTCCGATACCAAGGTATATACAGTCTCTTACCGGAATTACCGACGAAATGACCGCGGAGGCCCCCCTGTTTGAGGAAGTGGCGCCCACGATCCATGCCCTGTTAAAGGAGGCGGTCTTTGTAGCCCACAATGTAAATTTTGACTATTCCTTCGTGAAATACCAGCTCGAAGCCTGCGGTCTTGAGCTCGATAGCAAGAAACTATGCACCATAAGGCTGAGCCGGAAAGTGTTTCCCGGCATGCCGAGCTATAGCCTGGGCAATCTTTGCAGGGAACTGGGCATTGAGATCACCGGACGTCACCGGGCAGGCGGGGATACCGACGCCACCGTTCGCCTGTTTGAAAGGATCCTTGCGATGGATTCCCAGGGGCATATCCAGGTTATGCTGAAAGGGAAAAATAAGGAACAATACCTTCCACCAAATTTACCGGCTGAACAGGTTGACCAACTGCCGTTCGTGGCCGGGGTATATTATTTTCACGACCAGAAAGGCAAGGTCATTTATGTAGGTAAGGCCAGGAACCTGCTGAACCGGGTCAGAAGCCATTTCTCCAACAATAAGCCAAACCAGCAGAAACAGGAGTTTTTGCGCACCATTCATTCGATCAGTTATCAGACTTCGGGAACAGAATTGATCGCCT
>DATHGW010000003.1:0-2813 GCA_035317445.1 Puia sp. | reverse complement strand
ATGTGCATCTTTAGTTTATGGATCATTTTTCCAAACCGGACTATTGAGGCACTGTTGTATACAGATTCGTCGTCAATACAGAGGGCATCGGCTCCCAACTCTTTTTTCAGGACTTTGCATATTTTGTATAAGGTGCTTTTTGTCCCTGTTCCCGTCACAATTGCCGGAACGGTCTTGGCGGGATCCGACCAATCCTGTATAAAATCAAAGGTATTCGGCGCCTGGTTAAACCACCTGCCTTCGAGCAGGATCTCAATACGCGTAACGGAACCGGGCTGTTGCTTTAAAGAAGCCACCCGTTTGAGCCAGTCTTTGTTGCCTACATATTGTCCGTCGTGAATGATGGGTTTTCTATCGTCTCCCGAATAGACGTCGCCATCGGCGTGTATATAAAAGCTAGACAGGATCACAGTGGTAAAGCCGGATGCCTTTATATTTTCAAAAGTGGAATCGTCCCCGGGGTACAGTCCGCGGCCGTATAGAGTCAGGTTGGTGTCTGCCGGTGAAGCTGGCCTTGCAATCGATATTGGTCTGTCCATTGATACCGGACTTGCCATGGATGCCTGACCTGACCTGGTAAACTCGGGATTTATCGGGGCCGCGGACATTAGGGGGAAGAGTAGAAACAGCGTCTTCATTTGCAATTTTTTGATTTGATATTGCCAGCAGCATTTTACAAAAGGATAGCCGGCTTTTAAGCTTCAAATCCATTTCCCAACAAACCGCGTGAAAGCATCTTTATACTGGTCGCCAATGGTGATCAGCTTATTGCCAACCTGCACCGAGCTTTTGGTCATGGATGTGATCTTATCCAGCGAGACGATAAACGAACGATGTACGCGCATGAAACGTTTTGGGGGTAATTTTTCTTCCAATGCCTTCAGGCTGGTGAGTGACAGGATGGCTTTCCCGGCGTTCTTCAGGTCAACCTTTACATAATCCTTCAGGCTTTCAATATACAGGATATCATCCAGGGCGATTCGCACCAGTTGATATTCCACTTTCAGAAAAAGATAATTGTCATCTGCGTGTTCGGTTTCATTTACCACCAGGGCTTGTGTGCCATGTTTATTTAGTAATTCTACGTAATGCAAAGCCTTTTGGGCTGCACGGAGAAACTCTTCGTAATTGAAAGGCTTTAGCAGGTAATCCAAAGCATCAACCTTGTAGCCCTCAAGCGCAAACTGGTTGAAAGCAGTAGTAAATATAATGCGGGGCTTGCCGGCCCCTTTTTCCAGTACACGCGACAACTCCATGCCGTTCAGGTCGGGCATTTGTATGTCCAGGAATATAAGGTGGATCTTCTGCGTGTGAATGGCTTTTAGCGCACCTACAGCGCCTGCGTATTTTCCGGCCAGGTTTAAAAAAGGTGTTTGTTCAATGAATTTGCTCACCAGGCCGAGCGCCAGGGGCTCATCATCAACCGCGATGCAATTCAACGTCATTTCAGATCGAGAATTAAATGAACAGTGTACTCATTACTGGCATTCAGCTCGCAGATATCCAGTTTATATTTATCCGGGTAGAGCAGGTCCAGCCTCCGGCGGGTATTCACTAAACCTATGCCGCTATTGGTATCTAAGCTAACACTATTATCCTTCATTATGGAATTTTTTACGGTAATATCAAGCTCGCTGTCCCGTTGCAGTACCAGGATATTGATATGGCTTTGTTCTGTCGCGCTCACCCCATGTTTAAAGGCATTTTCCACGAAAGGCAATAGCATCATTGGCGCCATGGGCATATCCAGTAAGTGGAGGGGAGCATCAATGGCTACCTTCGCCGCATCGGTCAACCGCAATTGCATCAGGCTGATATAATCCTTCACAAAAGCAATTTCCTGGCTCAGCATGGTTTGCCCCTGCTGTGTTTCATAAAGCAGGTATCGCATCATGCGCGAAAGCAGGTGAACGGCTTTACAGGCCTCATCCGCATCAACCTGGGTAAGTGCGTAAATATTATTCAGTGTATTAAAGAAGAAGTGCGGGTTGATCTGCGCCTTAAGGAATGACAGCTCGGAAGTTACCTTGTCTTTTTCCAGTTCTTCGCGTTCCTGTTTGTCTTTTTGCCATTTTTGTATCACCGTAATGCTCGTGCCGATAACAAGCACCAACGCACTGATGATCATGGTGAGCGTATTTATATGTCCACCCAGCGCGGGCTTGCGTAACTGGCGACTTAACATTTTAGGGACCGGGTCCTGGCTGATCTTGGGGAAAGCTGTCTCCGCCCATGCGTTGATGAACACAATGGCTGCAATAATGACAATGATCATCACAAAGTAGTAAACAGTATGATTTTTCAACAAAAACCTGGGAACGAGGAAGAATGAATTGGCATAAAAAGCTATCACGAGTAAGCTTAGTGTGACGGTCTGCGTTATCCACAATTGGTAAGATATGTCAATACCTGAGAAAACGGGGTGGCGGAAAAATATGGCAAGACCGAACACACTCCATACCAGTACATGGGTCAAAACGGTTATCAGCTTGCTGTTGGATCGTTGTAGCATCATTTCATAAAAGTAATCTACAGTATTTGCCCGGAATGTAACAAAACCGGTACAATATCACTTATAAGTTGGTTGCCCGCAAAATCAAAACGCTATTGGGCCATTTCTTACCTACAAACAGCCCTTTATCATCTTTTAACGGTTGTTTTTGACTTTTGGTTGATAAAGAATGCCTTTAACGTGTAAAAAGCCTCCTCTGTCTATGATCGTCAAGGTACAGTCTATTACATTTTATGGTGCATAACTGATGTGTTTGATTTGTGTTGCTTATTTTAAAAACATGAAGCCTAAACAGCGGATG
>DATHGW010000002.1:0-4708 GCA_035317445.1 Puia sp. | reverse complement strand
CTAATTCTTCTTTTGGAAAGGTTTCGATTAATATGGCTTGTGCCGTGGACAGTAAACCTCCGCCTCCGATCCCCTGGAGAACCCGGAACGCCACCAGCTCCCATACATTGGAAGATGTTCCGCAAAGAACGGAAGCGATGGTAAAAAGAACAATCGATGCAGCAAAATAGTTTTTACGTCCAAACTTTGAGCTCATCCAGCCCGAAAGGGTGATCATGATCACGTTCGAGATAGCATAACCGGTAATCACCCAGCCAATTTCCTCAAAAGTTGCGCCGAGGTTACCCATCATTTGCGTCAACGATACATTCACGATGGACGTATCGATCAATTGAAGCAAGGCTGCCGAGACAACGGTAAAGATGACAATAATCTTATCTGCAGTAAATTTTGCCATGGCTTTCTCATTCAATTTATAAATGAATAATTATTCATTTATAAAATAAAAAAAATCATCTTTTTACTCCATCCCAGCATAGATTGAACATCTGCTCAACCAGTAGTTTGCTCATTTTCTTATCGCTGTAAATACTATGCTTAACGTATTCCGTGATGCTGCCAACCATAAAAACCAATAAGGTAAAGCTGTCTATGTCTTTCAACAGTTTTTCTGACTTTCCTCTTTCCACCAGTTTGAATAAAGGCTGAATCATTTTGTTGGTAATATCTTTTGTTCTTTCAGTAATAAAAGGAGAATGATTACACTGGTCCATAAAAATAGCATCTTCAAAATGTTCCCTTCTGTATCTCAAAATATTTAACCAGATTATCTTAAAGCCCGCCTTAAAAGGTATAGCGGCATCATAATCCTCAAAATAGGCATCTATTGCGGCCTTCCTGCATTGGGTAAACAACACATTCAGCAAATCATCCTTGCTTGTGAAATAAATATACAAGGTCCCCGTCGCGATCTTGGCAGCATGGGCTATCTCACCCATCGTGATACCCGCAACGCCTTTTTCTTTTACCAATTGGAGCGTCGCTTTGAAAATTTTTTCTATTTTCTTATCGTCCCTCGGTTTCACGAAACAAATTTAAGTGAATATTTATTCATTTAAAAAGAAACCGACGACTTTTTTTAAAAATGATAGCCTTCCTTAAATAATTGTAGGTTATCGCGTTATGTGAATGATTCGATTCTTCCTGGGATCAACTGAAAAACAAATGCCGTGTAATCAGAAAACTTACACGGCATGAGCAAGCGTGTATATCACGCTTCCTTAAGCTCCTTAATATAAGCTGCACTATCCTTAAACGTATCCATATTCATCTCCACTAAAAAAGTTTTTACACCGCCTATTTCAGCAGCGGCATAAAATTCCTTCCAATCGATGACTCCCTTACCAATGGGCACTTCCTTTTTTTCCGGTGTCCAATCAGACATATGGGCGGATATGAATCTTCCCGGATATTTCTTAAAATAATCTGCTGCTTTATACCCGAGATTGATGACTTCTGTTTGAAACTGCATCTTAACGAGCTTAGGATCAAATTCAGACATCAGCGCATCATAAATCAATACCCCGTCGATGGAGGCAAATTCAAATTCATGGTTGTGGAACCCCGCCTGCATACCGGCCTTGCTGATCTTTTCGGCGATTTTATTCATCGCATCGGCGGATTCCTGGTATGTTTTGATCGTGGCCGTTTTGGGCAGCCAGAATGTGGAACAGATCATATAGTTCAGTCCTAACTGCTGGGCAAACTCAATGCGGTCGTCCAGTTTATTCTGCAACTCGGGAAAAGTAAAATGGCAGCTCGGACAGCTCAGACCGGCATCATTGATGACCTTTTTGATCTCCCCGCCCTTCATGGTCGCAAATTTCCCGAATCCGATGCCCGCATAACCCGAAGGAGAGCACATTTCAACGGTTTGATAGCCCATGTCAGCCATCATTTTTAAGGTGCCGGGAAAGTCCTTTGACAGCGCATCCCGGATAGGAAAGGTTTGAAATCCGAGCGTGTGTTTACCGGCCCGGCCTGACGCCCGGGCGGCATTCAGGGACAGCCGGGAAAGCAAGAGCGCCGAACCAAGACCCATGGAGGCTTGTCCAAGAAATTTTCTTCTGTTTAGTTTATTCATAAAATGTTTATTGATTGATGGATTGAATATAACAAATGGTTTGTAAACAAAAAAAACAGGCCATGGATTTTGGACTTTTGTACAGCCATTTGTAGCGTTTTTGCTACAGGGATATGACTAGAATTCTTACAATAAAATGGCAGGATATACTATGGTAGTGCCTGCCTGAATGATCGTTCTTTATGCAGTCAAAGAGACCTCTTATGAAAACCAGATCCCGCGAATCCCGAATCCAAAGATATAAAACCAAAAAAGGCATGTACAAATACCTGGTTGCACGTTCCTGCAAAGGATCGTCCCAGCCGGGATGGTCTATGAAAAGCCTTTTCGAAACAGTTATCTACTACCTGAGAACCAGTGTCCCTGCTTCCCGCAGTTTTTGAATTTCCCGGAAAACTAGTTTCCGGCATTTCGATTTAACAAGCGCCCCGATCGTATATTTAGGCCTCCTAATAATTCAGGATATCTAAACTCGCCGGGATATGAAAAAAATCGCCCTCTTATTTTCTCTTTATACCTGTTGTTTTTTGTTTGTCTCGGGCCAGGATCAAAGAGGCCGTATGGAATTACCCAAAGTTCCGCCGCCTCAGGACCACTACCAGGATGAATATACTTTTGATCGTGCAACCGCGCCCGAACGCTGGATTACTCAAAAAGAAGGATTACAGGTTTCATTCGTTCCAACGGATCAACATTATTTCAGAACAGAAGTGCCAGATGTAAAAACAACATCGGCATGGGCCGATGCAGGATGGAAGGGAGAACGTTTAAATGCCATGATCCTGGTATGGTCTCCGGATACACTGAGCCAGGTTCGGTTTGTATTGAAAGACCTGGTTAATTCCGCCGGACAGGTTTTGTCTAAAAAGAATATTCAACTGCAGCTCGTGCGCTATGTTGCTTCAAACTATCCTTACAATGCCCGGGATGTGACCTGCGACGTTTCGCCATATAAGGATGTTTATTTAATGCCTGACCGGTTTGAAGCCTTTCAGCGATTCGATGTACCGGGCCGTACCGTAAGACCAGTGTGGGTGTCGCTCGATATCCCCTCCAGCAGTCTGCCCGGTGTTTATCACGGAACAGTAGAGGTTCAATGTGAAAAATATAAAACGACCTTAACCCTGACGATCAGGGTGCAAAAACCATTATTGCCCAAGCCAGCGGCCTGGGAACACCGGCTCGACCTGTGGCAGAATCCATGGGTGATCGCCTGGTACAATCATGTAGAGCCCTGGTCAGAAGAACATAAAGTTTTCCTGAGAAAACATCTTGCCTTATATGCGGGTGCGGGCGGAAAATACATCACCACCTATGCCGTTCATTCTCCCTGGTCCGACAACTCCTACATGATCGAAGAAACGATGATTGAGTGGGTAAAAAGAAAAAATGATTCATGGGCATTCGACTATACCATTTTTGATCAGTATGTGCAACTGGCCATGGAAGCAGGTATTAATAAGGCCATTACCATTTATACACCGGTTCCCTGGGGCAACCGTTTCCGCTTCCTCGATGAAAAAACGGGAAATTATGTCTATGAAGTATGGGCTCCCGGATCAGCTGAATTCAGCAAGGTCTGGAATGCCTTTCTGAGCGATCTTCAAATTCACCTCGTGAAAAAGGGCTGGCTCGAAAAAACATATCTTGGGATCAATGAAAATACGCTCGATCAAACACTCGCAGCTATTAAGGTCATTAAAGCGCATTCTAAAAAATGGAAGATCACGTATGCTGGCAACTGGCACAAGGAATTGGATGGACTGCTCGATGACTATTGTTTTCTCTATGGTAATGAGCCAGGCGTCGATGAAGTAAAAGCCAGATCGGCCAGGGGATTTACCTCAACCTATTATATATGCTGCAATCCGCCCAAACCCAACGATTTTATTTTCTCGCCTCCTGTTGAAGGCAGGTGGTTGGGTTGGTACTCCGCTGCACATCAGTACAATGGTTTTTTGCGCTGGGCTTATGATGCCTGGCCCGCAGATCCGGCGCGGGATGCACGTCATACCTTATGGCCCGCAGGTGATTGTTTCCTGGTATACCCGGGTGGAAATAGTTGCGTCCGGTTTGAAAAATTAAGAGAAGGAATTGTGGATTTTGAAAAGATCAGGATATTGAGAAAGAAACTATCTGCTTCTCCCGACAAAGAAATTAAACGTCAGGTGAAAGCACTTGACGATCATTTGAATTCGCTCCTTACTGAACATGATTTTAATACAGAAAAAATTATCTCAGACGTAGACAACGGAAGAAAATTAATCGAAGCATTGAGTGACAAATTGCAAAACTAACCCTCGTGAAAATCAACTTTTCTGTTTTACTGTTTACCTGCCTGCTAACAGCACGGGCCATGGCCAACGATAACGGCCATCTATTGTGTACGGAATATGACGATTATAAACTGACCCATGAATTAACGCCGTTTGGTCCGATTCCTACCGCATACGATCCCAATGGGGTTTATCCTTACATCAGTTATTGCGAGACATCTAACCGTCCCGTGCTAAAAAAATATCATTTTATCATGTTGGAAAACGACCAGCTAAAAATAACCCTTTGTCCTGATCTCGGGGGCAAAGTGACTTCCATGATCCTTAAACCTACGGGAAAAGAAATTCT
>DATHGW010000001.1:0-4890 GCA_035317445.1 Puia sp. | reverse complement strand
GGGCGACATGTTGATGTCCATCAGGATGACATCCGGGTTTTTTGTCTTGGCCAGCTCAACGGCTTCTTCTGCATTTCCACAGGCTGCGATAACCTGAAACCGGGGATCATTGTTTAGAATGTAAGTCCAGGTCTCACGGATCAGTTTATGATCGTCTGCGATTAAAATGGTGATTTTATTCATACGCTCGTTTTTATAAATAGTTGATGGGAAGGCGCACACTGAGCTTACATCCTTTTTCCGGCGCAGTCACCATGTTCACTTTCCCGTTAAACAGATCGGCCCGGGTTATGATATTCGAAAGCCCGAAGCCTTTAATTTTTTTTGGATCAAATCCGATCCCATCATCTGCGATATTCAGTTCAATGATCTTTTCACTTTTATCTACGAGGAGCTCAATGATCAGGTTTCTTGCGCGCGCGTGTTTCAGCACATTGTTCACCTGCTCCTGCACGATCCTGAAGATCACCAGCTTTTGCTGATCATTTATTCCCTGGTCAAAGTTGCCCAGCGAATAAAATTCCACGTGAATTGTATTATTGGCCCTGATGTGTTCAAGGAGATCATTGATGGAAGCGACCAGGCCCAAATCGGAAATGCTCCTTGGAACAAGCGCCTTGGAAATGCCCCTGATCTCATTGATGGAATTGCTGAGCATTTCAACGCTGAGGTCAATCAGCGACAATCTTTTTTTCGAATTCGTCCTGGCGAGATCGAGATATAATTTACAGGTGGAGAGGATCTGGTTTACGTTATCGTGCAGTTCTTTTCCGATGTCAGCCCTTTCTTTTTCCTGGGCATTGATCACGGCTTGTGTAATATGTCTTTGTTTGATCAACTCCTGCTTCAGCAGTTTTTTTTCAAGCATCTTTTTCTCGGTAATGTCTTGCATGGACCCTACAACACGAACGGCTTTCCCTTTCCTGTCAAAAACCAGGAATCCCCTGTCGGCAACAATGGCATATCTTCCATTAGCTTTTTTAAACCTGTATTCCTCTGACCACAGATCCCTTTCGTTATTTTTTACAAACTGTTCCATGCTCTTCATGACCCGCTTTTTATCGGCGGGATGAATGCGTGATTCCCAAAATCCTTTGGCTGCAATCCGGGGCCCGGGCTTAAATCCAAACTGTGTATACAATCCTTCTCCCCAAAAAGGAGCGGAGGTTTTAATATTCCAATCCCAGATGGCGTCATTGGTGGCCTTGGTGGCCAACTTGTATCGCTCGTTGGACAGCTTGATTTTTTCTTCGGCTTTTTTTCTTTCGCTGATGTCTATCCCCATCCCGATCAGACAGGTCCTGCCTTCATACATAATTTTGCGGCCGGTAAAATAGTGCGGGACCCTGGATCCATTCTTTATTAACAGATTAGCTTCTGCATCGCTGACTCCTTCGGTAAACACTTTTTCCGTCCTGCTCCTGATATAAGATTTTTCCTGCTCTGCAACAAAATCAAGCGGGTGCATTTTTTCAATTTCCTGGGAACTATACCCTGAGACGGTCTCGAAAAGTTTGTTCCATCTTAAATATTTACCAGCTTTGTCAACGAGATAAAAAATACCAGGCAGGCTGTTGATGATGGAATCGGATAATTCTTTGTCTTTTTCAAGCTGATAGGCATTGATGCCCGGTAGACCATGATGGAGTTTGGGTTTTGTTAACGAGGGCATAGGTACTCCGGTCAGTTGCCAGCCATTGATCTCCAGTGTTTCTCCGTAAATCAACGAACAGGTCCATCGAATAGGCGCCATATGTTTCAAATGCACACTCACATCCAATTCAAATGAATCAGGTAAGCCGTTCTCGTTGATATGCGAAATAAAAAGAAGGTCGTCATGGTTTAACCAGTTAAAAATGGCTGAAAGGGGCTGACCGATATAGTCGGACCTGCCGCAAAGAGACAGCAGAGCGTCCATCTTGTCACAAACTGCATGTACAATACCTTTCGGATCAGTTTGTATGAAATACGGAATGATGAATGAATGGATAGACGTTTTGATGCTGTTACCTGCCATTTAGTTGATAAATGATAATCCTATAACGCATAGAACGAACTACTTATGCGCAAAGCAAAATTATATTTATTTTTCAATAATGGACGTAAGTGTAACCCATTAGACCGGGCTTGCTAAACAGGATTCAATTGCTGACGGTAGCTGCATTTTTCGTCAACCATTTGGAGAGATTCTTACAGTCTTTATATTCATCATCGATCATGATGTAGTAAGTCGATATTCTTGCATTGAACCATTTTTGCAAAGCGGCACCCTTTTTCTCATCCAATGCCCTTTGCGCAATTTTGTTGTAGTCGTCTTTTAAATTTTCACGATGGGGGTCTGACTTAGAAAGCAGGTACACGATACGAACGCCTTTCTTTCCCCGCTCATCAGTATACGGAGTGGGTTTGGAATATTCGCCGGGCTTTAAATTGGCATTTTTCAATAGCAATACCATATCCTTGTCCAGGTCTGCCAAAAGCAGATAGGTAGAACCGTCGCGAGCCATGAGGCGGCCTGCAGTATATTTGGAGCTTTCTTCCTCACTGTACCTGGCGACAGCTTCTCCAAAACCGATTGAACCGGTAACAAGCTTTTCTCTTACTGAATCGAGTTTGCCGATGACCTCATTGGATTCTGCCGGAGTGATTTGCGGGATGCGCAGAATATGTCTTACTACGGCATCGTCGCCATTACGGCTGACCATTTGTATGATGTGATAGCCAGCTTTGGTTTTTATAACAGAAGAAATCTGGCCTTCTTTCAATCTCCAGGCCGTTGCGAACCAGAGTGGATCCCACTGCTTGTCCATTCGGTTGATTTCATACGTGCCGCCTTTGTCTTTGCTTCCGGGATCATCTGAATAAAGGCTGGCTAATGTCTCAAACTTTTTTTGTCCGGCTTCCACTTGTCGTTTAAATCCATTCAATTCGTCAACCGCCAGTACTTCTATGTCCCGGCTGGCTTTGGGATACATCACGATCTGGCCTATCTGCACCTGCGATTCATAGAAATATAAATTGTCTTTCGGGATCTTTTCGTAATACTCTTTTACTTCTGTAGGTGTGATTTTGATTCCTTCCACGATCTTGGTTCTCATGCCCTGCGCCAAACGTTGTTCGCGAATGGGCTGGCGGAAATCTTCCTTGATCTGGTAAATGCTGCGGCCCGAAATTTGTTCCAGCGCTTCTTTGCTTCCATACTGGGAAATATAATACCGGATGTGCTGGTCAAGTTCGGCATCCACTTCATCTTCTGTTACGGGAATGGAGTCTTTTTCAGCCTGAAGAATCAACGCTTTTTGAGTCAGCATCTGATCCAGCAAAAGACAATTGTCCTGGGCCTGTCCTCCCTGCCTTTTAATATCTTCATTGGCATTCACTATTTCGGAATTCAGAATGATCTTATCTCCCACAATGCCCGAAATCTTATCGGCGACCACCTTGACCTGGGAAAAAGAGACCAGGCAGGCGCAGAGTGAAATCAATCCCATCAACAATTTCTTCATGTCCGTTCGTATATGAGTCTCAAAAATAATTTCATCCCTTCTTTAATGGAAGTTTCGGCAAGGTTTTAACAAAAGCTTACCTAGGACGCACCAGATCCTTTTACAATGTTCGTTTCACTTCTTCTTCCTCGTAGGCTTCGACTATGTCTCCAACCTTAATATCATTGTAATTCTTGATCACGAGGCCGCACTCCATGCTGGAGGGTACTTCCTTCACATCGTCTTTGAATCGTTTCAGGGAGGCGAGTTCTGCCGATGCCCCTTCGCCGATCGGATAGATCACAATACCATCTCTTACCAGCCTGATCTTTGCATTCCTGTAGATCTTGCCTTCCAACACATAACATCCGGCCACGGTGGCCTTATCGAATTTAAACACATTGCGGACTTCCACATTCGCGACGACTTTTTCCTGGATCTTTGGTTCCAGCATGCCTTCCATAGCACTCTTGATTTCTTCGATGACATTGTAAATGATCGAATAGGTTTTTATTTCCACACCCTCATTTTCCGCCAGCCTGGAAGCCTGCTGCGACGGACGGACGTTGAACCCTACGATCACTGCATCGGAAGCCGTAGCCAGCAACACGTCGCTTTCTGTGATGGCACCTACCGCTTTGTGCACGATATGAACGGCTATCTCCTCGGTTGATAATTTCTGTAATGAATCACTCAGGGCTTCGACGGAACCATCCACATCGCCCTTGATGATCAGGTTCAGCTCCTTGAAATTACCCAGGGCCAGCCTGCGGCCGATCTCATCCAGGGTAATGTGTTTCTTGGTCCTGATGCCTTGCTCGCGCAGGATTTGCGCACGCTTGGTGGCCGTTTCCTTGGCTTCGCTTTCATCTTCGTATACCTTGAATTTTTCACCAGCCTGGGGAGCTCCGTTCAATCCCAACAGCAACACCGGACTTGACGGAGGAGCATCTTCTATTTTTTTATTTCTTTCATTGAACATGGCTTTGGCTCTGCCAAAATACTGTCCGGACACTACGATATCGCCCATGGCCAGCGTACCATTCTGAACCAATACTGTAGCCACATACCCGCGGCCCTTGTCCAGCGACGCTTCGATAATGGTTCCACTGGCTTCACGCTGCGGATTTGATTTCAGGTCGAGGATCTCAGCTTCGAGCAAGATCTTTTCCAGCAGCAGATCGATATTGAGGCCCTTCTTGGCGGAAATTTCCTGCGACTGGTATTTTCCACCCCAATCTTCCACGAGCAGGTTCATGCCGGCCAGTTGTTCTTTGATCTTTTCAGGATTGGACCCCTCCTTATCCACTTTATTGATTGCAAATACCATCGGCAATCCTGCCGCCTGGGCATGAGAAATGGCTTCTTTTGTCTGCGGCATGATGGCATCGTCGGCGGCGATCAC